>JBASAI010000345.1:0-3402 GCA_049650525.1 Arcobacteraceae bacterium | reverse complement strand
ATCAAATACTCCAGCATTGGAACATAGAACTTGCTCATATATCAATCAGTTGGTTCAATCAAAGAGAGTGAGTGCATAGATGAATGTATCTTCAAATATAGAAGCTATAGCTAAAGGACTCAATGATTTCGAAAAGAAACAATTGCCTTTTATGATATCTAAAGCGATGAATGATACATCAAAGATAGCTTCTACATATATGAAAGAGAAGATAGATAAAGACTTTGGTATCACATCATCTTGGAATAAAGTAGGGGGTAAGTTCGGTGTCAAAACAAAGAGGTCTACTAAAAAGAATCTAGTAGTAGAGATATACATACCAACAACAAACACTTGGATACAAGATCATGAAGATGGAGACGATAGGACTAAACAGCTTATACCAACTAACTACTTTAAGATGATGTTTCCAAACCTTAGAACAAATAGATCCATCAAAAAGAAAGCAGCTACTCTATTATCAGATAAGAGTAAGAATAGATTGTTCGAAGCACCTATATTAAAGAACAACAATACTATGGCTATCTTTCAAAGAGTTAAAGGGAAAGTACCAGGTAAAAGAAGACTACGAAGCACTAAGAGTGGAAGATTATTAAAAGCTAAGAAGGTATTAAAAAGGGAAGCCGTTCCTTTATTTATAATAAAAGCTAGGGTAAAAGAAAATCCAATACTAGAATTTGAGACAACGATATTAAAACAATTTCAAATGAATTTTGATAAACAATTTTCAAAGGCATACCATTATGCGATGGAAGTCTAAAATAAAAAAGGTACTCCCTAGGACCTTAACCACTGAGGGTAAAGGCAACCCCGTGCGTTGGTTAGTTTTAAATTTCTGTACTTGGTTGACAAATATTGAATATGAAAGGTTGCATTGACAAATGGAAGATATAAAGATTAATCAATCAGCTTTTGCTAAAAAAGTTGGTGTGTCAAGACAGCGTATAGGTATACTAGTAAAGCATGGTGTTTTAAAACTCGATGACAAAAAGAAATTAAATCTAAAAGAGTCTCTTGAGATATATGAGAAACATAAAGATCCAGCTCGTGATGCACAAAGAGAATCAAATGCAAAAAAGAAAAAAAGTTTAAATCTATTTGATGATGAAATGAAACCTGAAGTATCTTTAGCAGATTTGTCGGAGGAAGACCGAAAAATATATGATGATGCTAAAAAAAGAGAGATAGAAGAGACTAAAAAAGCAGCACAAGAGTTAAAAGAATCTACTGGTATAGATATGAATTTAGGTGATGCAGAGGGAATGACTTTAAACGAGGCTAAAACTGTAAGAGAACATTATCAAGGACTGCTTGCAAAGATAAATTATGAAAAAGAAAAAAAGCAACTCATAGAAATAAGTGAAGTTGAAAAAGAAGCTTTTGAGATAGCTCGAAGTGTTAGAGACTCTATGTTATCAGTTCCAGCTCGTGTAGCTTCAGAAGTTGCTGGTATGAATGATGTTCAAGATATCAGTAGGTTTATTACAAAAGAGATTCATTATGCACTAGAAGGGCTTACAAAGTGAGTATAAATCCATATAGAAAGTATTTTTTAAAAGGTTTAGAACCTGATCCACTCTTTAGTGTTTCTCAATGGGCAGATGAAAGAAGAATCTTACCTAAAAATTCAAGTGCAGAACCTGGACGATGGAGAACATCAAGATTTCCTTTTTTAAGAGAGATCATGGATGAACTTTCACCACATAGTAAAACACAACAAGTAAAACTCATCAAAGGTACCCAAATCGGTGGAACTGAGATAGGAAATAATTTTGTGATGACATATATGGATATTTATCCAGCAAGTATGTTACTTATTTGTGTGAGTGAAAAACTACTCAAAAAGCATCGGATGGATAAACTCATCCCATCTCTAAAAGCGATGCCAAAACTTGCAAGTAAAATAATACGAGGTAAAACAAAAGAAGATCTAGGTGATGCAGAGGCGATGAGGTTTCCAGGAGGAAGTCTTAATTTTGGATATTCAAACTCTACAGCAAACTTTAGAAGTTTAAGTTGTCGTGTTGTTGTTTTGGATGATGTAGATGGTTTCCCTATGGATGTAGAAGGTGAAGGTTCACCTATGGCTCTTGGTAAAAAAAGAACAGATGCATTTGCGAATAGAAAAATATATATAAACTCTACACCAACCATAAAAGGTAACAGCAATATAGAAAGAGAATATGAAGAGAGTGATCAAAGAGAATATCATATGAAGTGTCCAGAATGTGATGAACTAGTACGATTCGATTTTGATTATTTTTCATTTGAATATGACAAAGTGACATATACCTTAATAGATGATGTTCATTTCTGCTGTCCAGAGTGTGGATCATTGATACCAGAATACAAAAAAACACAAATGATGAAAGAAGAAAAAGGTGCAAAATGGGTACCTGGTAAAGAACATATTCATAAAGGATACAAACTCCCATCATACTACTCACCAATCCTTACATGGAATGAAATATTTACAGAGTTCTTAGAAGCAAAAAAGGCACTCAATAGTGGTGACAATAGACTGATGAAAACTTGGAAAAATACAAGAGCTGCAGAAGTATGGGAAGAGGAAAATGAAAAAGCTGATGTAACTATTTTTAACGATAGATTAGAACAATATGGTGCAGCAGTTCCTGAAGGTGTTTATATTTTAACTGCTGGAGTTGATACTCAAGATGATAGATTAGAGCTAGAAATAGTAGGGTGGGGTAAATATGGTGAAAGTTGGAGTATAGACTATATCATACTTGATGGAGACCCTAAATTTCCAAAAGTATGGGAAAAGTTAGATAAGTACTTGATTGACAAAAGATACAAACATATCTCTGGTATGGAGATGAGTATATTAGCTACTTGCATCGATACAGGAGGGCATAGAACAGATTATGTTTATGCATATTGTAGACCAAGATATGAGCTCAATATATTTGCTATAAAAGGATCTAGTACCATAGATGCACCTTTGATACCTACAAGAGCATCAAAAACTGCAAAAGGTGGAGCAATGCCTATTTACCTTGTAGGTTCAAACAACGGAAAAGACACAGTGTTTGCAAATATCATGACAAAAGAACCAGGACCTGGATATATGCACTATCCCAAAAAAGCGATATATGATCAAAGCTATTTTAAACAACTCACAGCAGAAAAAAGAGATATCAGTGGAAGATGGAAAAAATTCAGACAAAGAAATGAAGCCTTAGATGTAAGAGTATATGCAAAAGCAGCACTAGGACTTTTTGAGATGCAAAACTTTCCTGATGGTTTGGATTGGGATGATGTAGAAGAAGAGTTCAACAGCAGAATAGAAGAAGATCTAGATAGCAATATAGAAGAAGAAACAACAGACAGTGAGTCAAGTAACTACAACGATTGGAGAGACCAGTACTAATGTGTAAACTA
>JBASAI010000344.1:0-3117 GCA_049650525.1 Arcobacteraceae bacterium | reverse complement strand
TAGTAAATGAGATCACAGATGAAGAGATAGGACAAGCAGTGACACCAAACTCAAAATTTGCAACAGGTGGAATAGTAACAAAACTAAAAGCAGCAGAATATATCATCGATCATAAAAGAAAGATGTTCTTGTGTAGCGGATATGATCTCACAGCAGCAAGAGACTATCTAATAGATGGAATACACAATAAAGGAACACTCTTTCAAGCAAAAGAGACAAACGACAATAAAAATAAAAAATAGAAATTCAATCAAAAATAAAGGAGACAAATAAAATGGAAAAATTTTTACAAGAAGCAAAAGCATCATCTGCTGTATTATCAACACTCAGTGGTGAAGTAAAAAATAAAGTTTTACTTGATATGGCAGATGCTCTTGAAGCAAATAGCAACCTCATAGAAGTAGAAAATGGTCTCGATATGAGAAGTGGTGAAGCAAATGATTTAAGCTCAGCACTTATGGATAGACTATTTTTAGATAAAGGTCGTATCGATGGTATGGCAACAGCTATAAGAGAAATAGCAGCATTAAAAGAACCAACAGGTAGAACTCTTGAGGGATGGAGAACACAAACAAATCTTAATATCCAAAAAATAACAGTGCCTATTGGTGTAGTTGGTATCATCTATGAAAGTCGTCCAAATGTGACAAGTGATACAGCAGCATTGTGTTTTAAAAGTGGAAATGTTTGTATCTTAAAAGGTGGGAAAGAAGCTCAAAATAGTAATACTGTCATTGCAGAAGTACTCCAACAAGTACTTGTCGACAATGGTCTTCCTAAAAATCTTATTTCGTTGATCCCTGACAACACAAGAGAAGGTGTTGCAAATCTTATCAAACAAGATAAATACCTTGACTTGATCATTCCAAGAGGTGGTGCTGGGCTGATTAAATATATCAGTACAAACTCATCTGTACCTGTAATCAAACATGACAAGGGACTCAATCATACTTATATACATGAAAAAGCAGATTTTGTAAAAGCTGTTGAAGTAGCTGTAAATGCGAAATGTAGAAGAGCAGGTATTTGTGGAGCGATGGAGACTTTACTGATCGATGAAAGTATCGCAGCTGAACTTCTTCCAACACTTAAACATAATTTTGATAGCCATAAAACAGTTTTAAAAGGGTGTGAGAAAACTCGAAAAATTATTGAAGTAGAAGTAGCAACAGATGAAGACTTTGATACAGAATATTTAGACAATATATTAAGTATAAAAGTAGTATCAGATATCGATGAAGCGATAGCACATATTAGAAAATATAGTTCTGGTCACTCAGAAGCAATCATCACAGAAAACTATAGCGAAGCAGAAAAGTTTCTAAATAGTATCGATGCAGCTTGTGTGTACCTTAATACAAGTACACAATTCACAGATGGTGGAGAGTTTGGTTTTGGTGCGGAAGTTGGTATCAGTACAAATAAGCTTCACGCGAGAGGACCTATGGGTGTCGAAGGACTTACAACTTATAAGTTCAAAATATATAGTGATGGTCAAACAAGAAAATAAATAGTACTAAAGGAAACATACAAATGACAAAAATAGTACTTATGATAACTTTACTCTTTAGTGTGAGCTTAATGGCAAACACGCCGAGTAAAGAGTCTATTTTAGAAAGACCATTAGTAGAGCGGTATATTCTTGATGAACTCAAAGATTTACGAACAAATCAACAAAAACTCAAAGAAGATGTAACGATTCAAATCACACAAAGCCAACTAACTTCTACAGACCGTACAATACGATATGCAACTGATACGATCAATAATATTTTTTATATCATTGCAGCTGTGAGTTCTTTGGTGCTTATTGTTGGTCTGAAATCGATCAAAGAGATTAAAGAAAATAGTGAAATGCTTGTCGAAACAAAAATCACACAACTTACCCATGAGTTTGAAGAGCGACTTTTAAATATCGAAAATAAAGCAAAGCAAAGATTTGAGATGATCACCGCCAATCAAGATAAAATCTCACAAGCAGAAACGATAAATGCACTTTGGAGACGAGCGGAACTTGAAGAAAACTTACAAGAAAAAATCAGCATCTATGATGAGATCATCAAACTCAATCCAAATGATGTAGAAACACTTGCTTATAAAGCAGATGTTTTACTCGACCTCGATGAAACACGATGGGCATTGGCACTTTGTAACAATGCTATTGAACTTGATAGTAACTATGCTTTCTCATATTGGCAAAGAGCCTGTGCAAATGCGATACTTGAAAATGAAAATGAATCTATAGAAGATATTAAAATGGCACTAGAGATATCACCAAACTTACAAGATGAATTAGAAACAGAAGCTTCATTTAAAAAACTTTATAAACATAAAGAGTTTAAAGCGTTACTCTCTTAAGTCTCTTTAGACTTTGAGAGAAGCTTGTCTCTATTTTTTATTGTAAATAAACTATAGTTTTATTCAAAAAGATAATCTTAATTTTTTTTTCATATACTTATCCCAAGGATAAATATGAAATCTTTTAACTTTTTTAACACTTTACTGCCATCAAGTCAAAAACAACTACTCGAAGCATCACACTTTATCAAACTTCCCTCGGGAATGGAGCTTTATGCTCAAGGTGATCTTTGTACTGGAATACTTTTTTTAACAAAAGGAAGAGTACGGGTGGTACGACAAAATGAAAATGGACAAAGTGTATTGCTTTACTATTTCTCAGCAGGTGAACAGTGCAATGTGAATTTTACAAGTTCTTACAACTCAGCACCAGCAGTGGGAACAGCAATAGCAGAAACAGAACTAGAAGGGTTTGATGTACCAGTCGAACTGATCTCGAAGCTTTTTATCGAAGATAAAGAGTTTCAAAGATATGTTTTTGATCAGTATGTTGATCGACTTGAATCAATGGCTTCACTTATTGAAGAGATACGATTTTCTAGTTTGGATACACGATTACTTCATTGGTTGCAATCGCAAGAGACAAAAGAGATACTTATTTCTCATGAAGAATTAGGAGATATCATTGGTACTTCACGAGAAGTTGTGAGTCGTATACTCAAAACTTTTGAGAAAAATAATATCGTGAAACTCTCACGAAAAAAAGTAGAACTTCTATAGACTTAAAATAATGAAGCCTGATAATAGATGATATAAACC
>JBASAI010000343.1:0-18329 GCA_049650525.1 Arcobacteraceae bacterium | reverse complement strand
CATAGCACCAGGTGCTGCAAATCCAACAGCGATCATAGCAAATGCAAAGATAGAGATCATTTGAGAAAGATTATTGTTTTGTTCAAAATCAAAATCACCAGTCGTAAGTAATCGAGAAAAATATGCCATAAAAATTTTAATCGCATAAAACCCAATCACAAGAAACGCAGCCAATGCTCCTGGAAATAAATACTCAACAACACTCCAAAGTCCTGGAACAAAAACAGCACCTAAAATAAAACATACATTTACAGTCATAGCAAATGTCAATGGAATAGTCATCAGTGAAACCTGGGCATTACTCTTTAAAAAACCTTCATAGGCACTTGATTTTTTAAAAGCAGAATATTGTTTGATATTCCAAAATAAAAGCTTAAAATGCAAAAATGCAAAAGCTACTATAAATACTAGTGCAAATGCACTTACAAATGAGAGCCAAGTACCTTGAAAAAGTACTGGATAGATATGATCAAATGTTGCCATTGGAGTATTTTTGTGTGGCACTAAAAACATAAGATACATAAAAAATGATGCGGTTAATCCACCTGCACCTAACGAAGCTAAGAAATATACGGGGGTATATTTTTCTTTTAACATAACAATCCTTTTTTTGTAAAATTTCACTATAGTATCAAAGATAATATTAATTATAAGTAAAACTTTTGTATTTATAATTTAATTTAGTTTCTCTTATTTTTATTTGAACAGACCTTAATCATAACTTTACTATAATGATATATGAGATTAGATAAATATATAACAGAAAACTACGATATACAAAGTAGAAACAAAGCAACCGAACTAATAAAAGCAGATAAAGTTTTGGTCAATAACACCCTCATAAAAAAGCCCTCTTTTGATGTGAGCGATATAGACACTATCACTCTGTTGGAAGAAGACTTTTTCGTGAGTAGATCAGCCTATAAACTCAAATACTTTTTAGAAGATAATACGATCGATGTCGCAGATAAAAATGCGATCGATATCGGCTCTTCTACTGGTGGTTTTACTCAAATACTCCTCAATAATGGTATCAAAAAAGTCACTTGTGTTGATGTAGGAGACAATCAGCTCCATACAAGTATCAAAAACAATGATAAAATAGAGATCGTTGAAAATACAGATATACGAAAATTTGTTTCAAGTACTCCGTTTGAACTAATTACTTGTGATGTGTCATTTATCAGTATTTTAAATATCCTTGAGGATATAGACAGATTATCTTCTGATAAAATCATCATTCTTTATAAACCACAATTTGAAGTAGGAAAAGATGTCAAAAGAGATAATAATGGCGTCGTACTCGATAAAAAAGCAATAGAAAAAGAAAGAGTAAATTTTATAGAAGAGACAAAAAAACTCAACTGGAAACTGCTACTATCAAATGAAAGTAAACTTGCAGGGAAAAGTGGAAATATCGAGGAGTTGTTTTATTTTGAAAAGTAAAAATATTCTTTTTATCTTTGTATTTATAGTATTGATTGTTCAAACAGCTCTTTTTGCAGACTCTTATTCTCTTCGAGGAGATAAAGCATTTCATCAGCAAAATTACAAAGAAGCTATAGATAACTATGAAAAATCACAAGATATAGCGCAAAGTAAAGTGAAGGTAAAACTGATCAAAAGTTATATTGAACTAGGAAACAATTATTCAAGTATTCAAAAACTGAGATCAGCACTTGCGTGGTATCAAAAAGCAACTCTATTAGATAAAAATGTTGCGTCTATGGAGATCTCATTAGTATATGAAAAACTAGGTGCACGCTATGAAAGTGTTCATAATTATACGAAAGCTTTACAGTTTTATGAAAAAGCACTCAGCATAAGAGACTCTTCTTTACAAACAAAAATACAACAGATGAAAAGACGAGTAGAACACACAAAAAATTTGAGCAACGATACGCGCAAAATAGTGACAAAATCATCCCCTATCTGGACACAAGCTGTTGGAAGACTGATCATTCCAACTGAGCTTAAATTTATTTCAGAAAAAAAATACCAGAAACAGCAAAAGAACTGTTCCGCTTCTTTAGTCAACTTATCAAACAACTCAGACTCAAGTGTCATTATAACAGCTGCGCATTGTATCACTGAATTTAATGGTAGTGTTGGGGCATTAAAATTTATCATAAAAGATATCAATGGCGATATCATTCATAGAGTTGCAAAGATAGAATTTGCAAGTAAGTTCGATATCAAAAAAATCACAACTACTACTGATTTTGCTATTTTATCTTTAGACAAACCTATTTCAAAAACAAAAGTAACGCCACTTATTATTCAAAAAGATTCATTTGCTACTTTACAAAAAAAGTCTTACAAAAACTATGCTTCGTTGGTTGGATTTTCTAGTGATATTGCGAAATATGGAGCAAAATTAACTTATGATCCAAAATGCTTAATAAGTTCGTTTAATACAATGTATGGAGCAAGTACTTGTAGTGGATTTAATGGAGCTTCTGGTGGTCCTATTATTTTAACTACTACAAAAAATAATATAGATTTTGCTTCTTATTTTGTAGGTGTTGTTTCACATTTTAGGAACAAAGAGTATACAAACATGTTCTTTGCTCCCCACCATCAATTTTTTGATACAATTGTGGCGATTATAAATAAGAAGAGTTAGATTCCTTCTGCTATCATAGCATCAGCAACTTTTTTAAATCCTGCGATGTTTGCACCATCAACATAATTACCAGCTACTCCGTATTCTTCAGCTGTAAGATGCACTGTTTTACAAATAGATCGCATCGTTTGCTCAAGCATTCTATCTACTTTTTCGTATTCCCATTTTACCATAGCAGAATTTTGAGCCATTTCAAACTCACTTACGGCTACGCCACCTGCATTTGCAGCTTTTCCTGGAGCAAATAATATACCATTTTTTTGTAAAAGATGTATCGCTTCTGGAGTTGAAGGCATATTTGCACCTTCACTTACTGAAATAGATCCATTTTTTATCAAGTTTTGAGCATCCAATAACGTCAGTTCATTTTGTGTAGCACAAGGAAATGCACAATCACAAGGAATATTCCAAACCGCATGACCACCTTCAGGATAGTCTTCAACTTTTGTATATACAGCCTCAGTATGTTCTAAACAATACTCTTCTACAGAAACTCGTTTTTCAAATTTTAACTCTTTTAATAACTTTAAGTCAATTCCTCTAGAATCATAAATAGTACCTTTACTATCACTACAACTCACAGGTTTTGCTCCAAGATCATAGAGTTTTTCTATAGTATGAATAGCAACATTACCAGCACCACTGACAGTACAAATTCGTCCGTTAAAATCATCTTTTCCTGCATATTTGAGCATCTCATCAGTAAAGTAAACACAGCCATAACCAGTAGCTTCTGGACGCATCAAACTTCCACCAAACATATATGGTTTTCCTGTTAAGATCCCATCATAATTAGAAGTGAGTTTTTTATATTCTCCAAATAAATATCCTATTTCTCTAGCCCCTACTCCGATATCTCCAGCTGGAACATCTGTTCGTGGTCCGATATGCTTATGAAGCTGAAGCATAAAAGCACTGCAAAATTTCATGATTTCAAAATCAGATTTTCCTTTTGGGTCAAAATCACTTCCACCTTTTCCTCCACCAATACACAAACCAGTAAGTGCATTTTTAAAAATTTGTTCAAATCCTAAAAATTTTAGTATACCACTATTTACACTTGGGTGAAATCGAAGACCACCTTTGTATGGGCCTAAAGCGTTATTAAATTGTATTCTATATCCTGTGTTTACCTGAATATTTTGATTGTCATCCATCCAAACGACTTTAAATTTAAATTCTTTATCTGGTTTAGTTAATCTATCAAGAATTGAGTGTCTACTATATATTGGATCACTTTCAATTATGGGTTGTATACTATCTACAACCTCTTCAACCGCTTGGAAAAATGTTTCATCTGTTGAACAGTTGCTTTGTTTAATTTTATTTATGATCTCTTTTGATATGGTCATATCGTACAGTCCTTCTTCTATTATTTGCCCATTATAGCTAAACATAAATTATTTTCTAATTTGACTAAAAAATAATTTCTACTAAATATAACCATCCCATCACCACTAAAGGTCCTAAAATTCCAGCTATCAAACCTAAAAAAAGAAAATCTTTCGCATCGACTTTTTTACTCGAATAAATGATCGCATTAGGTGGTGTAGAAACAGCTAAACTCATGGCAAAAGAGGCACTCAGAGCAACCCCTACTACTATCATCACAGAAGCTTCTTGGCTTATAGTGATTGCTATTGCTATAACAATTGGTAACATAATATTTGAAGCAGCCGTATTACTCATAAAATTTGAAATAATTACTACAATATAAGAAAATACAAACATAATCAAAAGTGCAGACAATCCATCCGTAGGAATGAGATTTGCAAACCAAAGGTCTAATCCTGTTTTAGAAACAGCCAGCCCCAAACTAAGACCACCAATAATCAAAATAATAACATCCCATCTAATTTTACAAATATCATCAGCGTCCAAAATACCAAAAAGAGTAAATCCAATAATAGGAATAAGAGATACAACGGTAGTAGGAATATGATGCAATGGACCTGTTAACCACAATAAAATCGTAACAGAAAATATCACCATCGTTATATTCTTTTTCCAGCTAGGAACAGTAGGAATTTTTGAAAATTTTTTCGTAGAATCATCAAAGTGATCAACTTCTTTAATAATTTTAAGATCAATAAATGGCTCGCTTGAAGGATACATTTTCAAAATAGCAAATCGTAAAATCAATGTCACGATCACCGCAGGTACTAAAGCCAATCCAATCCAACCTATAAATGAAGGTGCATTTTCACCCAAAACACCAACAGCAATCGCATTTGGTGGTGTCCCTATAATCGTCGCCATTCCACCTAGATTTGCTCCAATAACCACTGCTAATAATATTGTTTTTTTAAATGGATTTGATTCTTTGATATGTGTTAAAAGAGGAATAAGTATCGTCATCATCATAGCAGCCGTTGCTGTATTTGAGATAAACATCGATAAAAGAAAAGTAATTCCTATGAGTCCTGTGACGATATTATGCGGTCGTCCACCAACCAAAAAAAGTATCTTTTTAGCAAGCCACAAATCAAGTTTTGTTTTAGAAGCAGCTGCTGCCATAATAAATCCAGCTAAAAATAAAAATATCAAAGGCGATGACCATGGTTGTAAATATACCTGCCACTCTTTAGAACCACTTTCAAAATCTAAATTTGGAAATCCTAATAAAACCATCTCCAATGCAATAACCAGTAATGAAACAGCAAAAGCAGGTATCGCTTCACTCACCCACAATCCTGCAGCAAAGAGTAGAATAAATAATGTATAAGTCATATTTTGAGTTATTCCATATTCTGGAATAAATGCAATTGCCCATGCAACAACAAAAGAGATTAAAAATGCCACAAAAACATATTTTTGAGTAAGTTTATAGGCATGATTAAAAAATGCATGTAACTGTGTTCTGGTATCTAACAAAACAACCCTTTTTTTATTTTATTATAGCATTTGTTTATAATTCTAAAGTTATTCATTTCATGTAAGATAGTATTTGAGTAAAAAAAGAACTTTTTATCTCTATATTTACAATTTCAAAGATATAATAGGGTAAGAATGTAACAATTAATTATATAATAAAATCATTATGTAAAATAAAAGGATATTTATGAAAAATATTACTATCAAAATGAAACTATTACTTTTAGTAATAGGTACAATTGTAACGATATCGATCATCGTTGGCTTTGAGGCAATCTACAATATCAAAGCAGTCAGTGATGAAAACATCAAAGAGTATAAAGAAGAGTCTTACAAAAATAAAGAAGAAGAGCTTAAAAACTATGTTTCTATGGCTGTCAAAACAATCGATTCATTTCATAAAAGAACTGAACCTGCAAAAGTAAAAGCAGAAGTTGCAAAATATCTCCAAGAGCAAACCAAGTTTATTTTTTCAATTATTACACGAGAATACGAAAAAAATAAAAACATACTTTCAAATGAGCAAATAAAACAAAGAGTCATAAGTATCATCAATCAAAGTAGATATGGAGACAATGGCTATTTTTGGATAAATGATATGCAAGCTGTTGTGATCGAGCATCCTATAAAACCTTCGCTCAATGGTAAAAATCTTGCTGAATTTAAAGATAAAAATGGCAAAAAAATATTTACAGAATTTGTAAATGTAGCTTCTAAAAATAGTGAAGGATTTGTAGAGTATGTATGGCCAAAACCAGGTTTTGAGCAACCACAACCAAAAATATCCTTTGTAAAACTTTTCGAGCCATTAAATTGGGTTGTCGGTACGGGAGAATATGTAGCTGATGTGACAGCAAAAGTACAAAAAGAAGCCATCGCTGCTATTTCCCAAATGAGATATGGTAAAAATGGTTATTTTTGGGTTCAAGATAGTTCGAGTAAGGTTATTATGCATCCTTTTAAACCATCTTTAGATGGACAAGACTTATCAAAATTCAAAGATAAAACAGGTATATTTTTATTTAGAGATTTATCAACAATTGCGCTAAAAAATGGTGCTGGATTAGTAAAATACAACTGGGAAAAACCAGGAAAAGAAGAGCTTCAACCAAAGTTTTCATATGGACAACTCTTTAAAGAATGGAACTGGATCATAGCAACAGGTGCATATGTTGATGATATTGAAGAAAAAATTGCAGTTATGGAGCAAACAGCTCAAGATAAAATAGATGAAGTAATTTTTACTATTGTAATCTCTAGTATTATAATCGTTCTTATAATTACACTTATTATAGTTCTGTTGCTCAATAATTTAATCATCAAACCGATTAATAGTTTAAATGATGCGCTTAAAAACCTTACTCATAATAAAAATAGTTCAAGTATGTCAATTCAAAAATATGCAAATGATGAGCTTGGAGATATCGTAGATAGCTTTAACTATTACTTATCAAAAATTGATAAAGGGATCAAAGAAGATCAAATTCTTATTGAAGAAGCAAAAGTAGTAATCAGTAGAGTAAAACATGGTTGGTACTCGCAAATCATAGAAACAAATAGTCAAAATCAGTCATTAAATGAATTTAAAAATGAAGTGAATGAGATGATTCACGCGACAAAGGATCACTTTGCCAATATGAATATTGTTTTAGAAGAGTATGCAAACTTTGACTATAGAAAAAAACTTGTAATTGAAGGGATAGAAAAAGGTGGTGTTTTTGAAATACTTGTGAAAGATATCAATACACTCAGAGATTCTATCAATGTTATGCTCTCTGACAATAAGTCAAATGGGCTTATCCTCCAATCAAGTTCAGATACACTGCTCGCAAATGTTGATACCCTTAGCAAAGCTTCAAATGAAGCAGCGGCTTCTTTAGAAGAGATCGCAGCTGCATTGGAGCAATCTACTAGCAGTATCTCAAACAATACACAAAATGTTGTGCAGATGGCACAATATGCACAAACAGTTACATCGTCAGTAACAAAAGGGCAAGAGTTAGCAAATCAAACAACATTTGCAATGGATGAAATCAATACAGAAGTAACAGCAATCAACGAAGCGATTACTGTGATCGATCAAATTGCTTTTCAAACAAATATATTATCACTCAATGCAGCTGTTGAAGCAGCAACTGCAGGAGAAGCAGGAAAAGGTTTCGCAGTTGTTGCACAAGAAGTAAGAAATCTTGCATCACGATCAGCAGAAGCTGCAAATGAGATCAAAACTTTAGTAGAAAATGCAAACCAAAAAGCAGATAGTGGTAAGAGAATTGCTGATAATATGATCGAAGGATATGCTAGTTTAAATGTAAATATTACAAAAACAATAGAGCTTATCTCTCAAGTTGAATCAGTAACAAAAGAGCAACAAACAGGAATACAACAAATCAATTCTGCAATTAATCAGCTCGATAGACAAACACAACAAAATGCTCAAGTAGCAAGTGATACACAAAGCATAGCAATACAAACACAAAGTATCGCTAAAAATGTTTTAGATGATGCAAGCTCAAAGAAATTCTTAGAACAGTAAAATGAAAAAGTGAAAAAGTGAAAATGAAGTTATAGTGAAATGGCAGAGAAGAAGGGATTCGAACCCTCGGTAGCTTTCACTACACTTCGCTTCCAACGAAAAGACACTTACAATTAAAACCCCTTAAATAAAGGATTTTAAGAGATAAATAAAAACTATACCACACTTTTTACCACACTTTACTAATTTAATTTTACAAATAACCATTCTTTATTTAGTTGATTAAATCCTAATTCCTTTTTATAATGACTTATTAAAGTTTTAGATAATCCATCAGGATATAATGCTAAATACTTCAATCCGATATTCTTTCTTATCTTCTCACATATTTGTATCGCAAGTAAAATTAAATATTTTGAAACTCTATTATTATTCAACTCTTTAAACACTTCTTTTCTTACATTATAATCTACAAATAAATAATCTATTTGACTTGATGGAATATCATTGATACTTGATACAGATAATGATATGACACCTAAGTATTGGTTGTTTTTTATAAGTAGATACATAACTGATTTTTCTTTTTGTACCAGTTTTATTGTTTCTTCTAAAAGTGCTCTTTCTCTTGAAGCACGAATAAAATCGACATTGTAAGTAAATGATTGTAAGAGTTTGATTTTATGTGATAATATATTACTGTTAGTTAACTTTATCGTTTGTATACTATCCATTAACTATATTAAAATTAATACTCATTGCTTCTTCTATTAGTTTCTTATTTACAGGAGATTCTTCTAATATCTTTCGTTCTTTATCTGTAAGTGTTTTTGGCGGTGTAATAATTTGTATCTTACCTTTTTCATCAATATGTAATGCCATAATGTAAACCTACCTTTTCTTTATTTTTCGTATTATAACATAATTTAAAAAATTTCCACTAATAAAAAAAGGGTAAGGAGTAAACCCCTACCCTTTGCATGATGCGTAACTAATTCATCTAAGAGGTATTTTATTCAGATAATAATTGTTCCATTTCAAAATGACTTATCCTTTCCAATTTTTCAAGTTCAAAAATATTATTACGAATATACATAAAAGTAAATGTATCCATCTTTATTAAAAATTCTGCTGTTTTTAATTTGTCATCTTCTGATAATTCAAAATTAACAGGTGCTACGGAGATATGAGAACAGTCTTTAATTTGACTATCATTATTATAATTATTAATAGAATAAAGAAACACTAAAAGAGATGATAATGAAATATTATTATCATCTTTTATTTTTTGAATAATTGGTGTCCCCGCCGGTGTTGATTTTAGATTTTGTAATGTATATTTACAATGTTTTTGAAGATTATCAATAATTTCGATATTTTCAAATTTCTTAATCTTTTCTGTTTCTAAAAACTCTTCAAGTTCCTTTTGAGAAAAATACTTATATAGAAGTTTAATGATATCTCTATTTTCTTTTTTCCAGTTACTTACTGTCTTTGGAGAATTTCCCAATAATTTTGAAAGTGTATTAATCATACTAGTCCTTAATATATAGTAATTATTACGTTTATTATAGCAAAATAATATTTAATTGTCACAATTACTATATATTAAGGAGTATTAAAGTATTAAATAGTAATAATTACCATATAGATTAACTATTATCATACTAGTGGTAATTATTACATTTATTGACCTTTCACAACTTTTTGTTAAAAACTTCAAAATCTCAAACATGGGTGATAGTCAACTGCCATGTGAAGTCGTAAATAAGCCATGAACTGAAAGCGAAAAAATAAAGCAAAATAAAGAGATAAGCATACATCAAATAATAAAGGAAAATATTATGGAAAAATACTACACAAGTGACGAACTTGAAAATGGAATTGATGGTTTACCATCGATAAGTAAAACAACGCAAAGAAATTTACGATTAAACAGAAGAATAAAATATACAAAGTTAGGAAGAAACTGTGTGTACACGAAAACATGGATACAAGAATATCTTGACTCAAATATCGTAGAAACGATTGACAACAGAAAACAAGCATAAATAACCCCATATGACCGGCAAGTTAAACAGGGTTAAATGACACGTATAAGGTGACAAATGAATTATATCATATTTATTTGTTTATAAAAAGGAAATAATATAAGGAAATAAAATGAACGGATTTACCGACGAACAGTTATTGAACCTTGTCAATAATACAATCATTGAGCAAACTAAATACCAAATAGAAGATTTTAATGGTGGAAGTGTACAACTGCTTTCAACAAATAAACATCAACTTCAAAAATATAAGGTAACACTTTTTTTTGGATATAAAAATAATAACTCAATTAATACATCAATAGCAATCAGTGAAAATCTCGTAAATATTTGGATAGATGCATTGATGCTTAAAATAAAATCATTACAAATACGAAACAACGGATCAGAATTTAAAGAGCTTAATAGATTGATGAATTCAAATTCAAAAAAGAGTAATATAGTAGATAGTAATATAGTAGATAGTAATAGTAGTAGTTGTAGTTGTAGTAGGGGTATTACTAGTAATAGTACTATTGATAGTACTAGCGTAGTACGAACATCGTACGAAACAACTACAACAACGATAACTAAAGAGATGAGAGACTATTTTCTTAAAAAAAATACAAAATATAATATAGATGATGAGTTTGAAAAATTCAAATTGTATAACAAAGATAAAAACAATCATCAAAATATTGAACTCAATTGGAAAAGATGGGTTGACAACATTAAAGTTACTTCTACATCTCAAAACGAAAAACAAGACTACAGTTGGAATTTCAAGAAATTACAAAATGACTCTATTGCAATTGTTAATTGGTACTTTAATCAAACACAACAACAACTACCTACTTTTTTTGATTTTAATTTTGAAAAATTTAAAGAAATTGGAATTTCATGCGTACGACTAGAGCATCCAATTATGGCCAAGCAAGTAACCATTTATTTTAAGATAAATGCTGAAAGTGAACAAATGATAAAAAAAATCTCTAAAAAAAATTAACATTCGCTTATAACAGAAAGGATGAGTATGAATATAAGTCAACAATTAGAAAAAAATAAAATAAAAATAATACAAGAATCAATCGAAAATTACAAAAATAAAGGAAGAGGATTGTCCACAGCTTTAAAATATATGACTAGAGATATTATCAAAATGAAAAATGATAATATATCTCTAACACAGCAAGTCATACTACTAGAGTCTGTGTTAAATGTAAAAATCAAATACGATACTTATAAAAAATGGTATCGAAGATGGATTAATAATTCAAAAAAGAATCTAAGTGTTGAAGTTGAAGAATTTCAACAACAATCAGTAAATAAAAGTGCAAAAAATCAAAATAAAAAAGTGATTTTGAGTAATAATCGGAGCAGCAATGGGTCTATACAAAACAATACTTCAAAAGTTTATCATAATCCAGTTGCAAATATAAAAGATTTAATTTAAAGGAAAAAAAATGTTATTTAATATAATAGGAAACAAGGGTGGAATCGGTAAAACAACAATAAGTGCGTATGTAGTAGAATATTTACTTCAAAAAAACAGTGATGTTATATGTATAGACACAGATCCAGAAAATCGGTCATTTACTTCATATCAAAACTTAAATGTCATAGGTATACAGTTAAAAGATACTATATCTAACAATATAAATAAAAGTGCTTTTGATGAGATGATAGAAATTATTATTGATAATAAGGACAAAGATATAGTAATTGACAACGGAGCAGCCAGTTTTAATCCTTTGATTAACTACATGGCGGAAAACTCTATATTAGAGTTGTTACAAGATGAACAAATTGAAAATGTCATTATTGGTATTGTCGCTGGCGGTGGGAATACAGTTGATAGTCTGAATGGTCTAAAAACACTTTTCAACACTTTCTTTACCAATTATATAATTTTTAATAATCAATTGATGGGAAGTACAAAATATGATGGAAAACAATTACATGAAGTTAAAGTAATGATGGAAAATAAAGATAAAATTTTAGGTACTGTAAATATAGAAAAATTGGATGAGTATCAAACAAATGATATTGTAAACTTTGCGAAATATCGAATGCTATTTGGTGATTTAGCAGAAAATGAAAATTTTAAGATGATGCAAAAAAGAAGACTTTTTACATATAGAGACTCTATTTTTAATCAATTAGATATTATTTTAAATAAAGATTAAAATAATGTTACAAAATAAAGATAAATTTAAATTGTATCTTTTTAAAAAGTATGGTATCAAACTCAGCGATGATGATCCCTTTTGGTTACTTATGTTGATGCAAAAAGATATGACAAGTTCAATTCTTGCTGCAACAAATAAAGCTCAAAAAAGTCTCTTAAGCATAAATAATTTTGATTTTAGGCAAAAATTCACCTTTGCCAGTGCTGGCTTTTTTGGTGGAGTTGTATTAATTTTGGTTATTATGCAAATTACTGCACTCTTTTATAAACCAAAGGTCAAAGTATCTACACCTATAGTACCTCTACAAAAATTTGTCTACAGGGACAAAATATTGTATGCAAGCGATAAAGATAATCGTTATTTATACACAGAAGAAGAGATGAAAAATCTTCCAAAAAAATTGTTGCCCGATGGTAATTATATCTCAGATAACAAAGGAAATCATTATATTTATATAGATAGAGATGATTCTCGTTTACAATTGGGAGATTCTTATCTTTATATTAGAGTTAATAATACAAAATCTTTTTCCAAAAAAGATTTGAAAAAAGATGACAAAAAAACTAATAGTTACTAACGAACTGTAATAATTTTATTTTTTACAAGCAATAGCTTTATAACACTTCCAACTGAACGCATTTCGTTTTGAGAATACTCTTCTAACTCTTTTTTTTGAGTTGGAGTAAGAGCTATTGTGATCGATGCGTTTGCTTGTTCTTTTTTGAGTTTACTCCCAATAGGTCTACCTGGCTTTTTTTTCTGAAAGTCTTTATGTGTTTTTACATGTTCCATTTGAGCTGGTTTTATAAGTTTATCAAATTTTGCTTTTGCCATACTACAAATACTCCTTGATTTTACTCATCAGATTATTCATCGTTGTTGATATCTTTTTGTAAGTATGTCTTTTTAATCCAGAGCTGTTTGCAAACTCGATGATACTTACTCCTTCATTTTCAGCTGTTTGCAGTGCTCTTGTGTGAGGGATACAAAAATATTCTATATCATCTTGTGTATTTTCACTCAAAAAACCTATAGCGTCATCTACATCATTTTGATTTACAAATGCATTGACGATAAATAGAACTGGGATATCAAGCTCTTTTACTCTATTATAGCTGTCAAGTGTAGTTCCCAATGAATTTATCGTAGGATTAAATGGCAGTATAATTAAATCTACATTTTTAGCAATCGTATCAAGTCGTATATCATCAAACCCACCAAAATCATATATCACATCGCCACTTTGGATATTTGGGACATCTTCATCAAGCCCTACTTTTACAACTCTATCATCTAAAGTTTGAGTGAGCATACCGTATGGATCTAGTTCTATGATTGATGTATCAAAGTGAAGTGCTATTTGAGTCGTAAGCATAGACTTCCCTACTCCACCTTTTTGATTATAAACAATTATTTGCATTTAAATACCTTTAATTTTAATTGATTATAATAGTTTACAATTTATTATATTTTATTTAGTTTAAATATAATTATTTACAAGGTAATTAATTATATTACAAGATGATATCCATTTTCTCTTAGCCACTCTTTCTTTTCTAGATAATTTGGCATCATTTTAGAGACCTCTTTCCAAAACTTTTCATTATGAGTATGAATTTTTAAATGTACCAATTCATGTATTATAATATAATCAATCACACCAATTGGTGCCATTGCAATTTTGTAGTTGAAGTTTAAAATCCCTTCTTTAGTACAAGAGCCCCATCGAAACCCTAACTCCATAATCCTAAAATCTGGTTGGTTGATGTTGTTATTTTGACATATTAGTTTTAATCGTTCAGTGATCTTCTTTTTTAGATGTAGATTATACCAATTTTTAAAATGTTCTTTAGCTTTTTTTTGTTTTTTATCTCCTAACTCAAACCAACCATTTTTTAATTTTAATTCACTATTATCATCAATGATTTTCAACCTATAGTGTCTTCCAAGATAGCTGAAACTCTCACCTGAAATAAACTGTTTTTGAATTATATTCTCTAAAGTATCTTTTTTAAGAGCTAATTTTTCCCAAATCCACAATCTTTTTTTATAAATATGTTTTTCGATATCATCTTCACTCAAATTTATTGGAGCATTTACTACTACTTGAGCATCTCTTTGAATAGTTATTCCTATGCTTTTTCGCTCTGAACGAACTAACTCATAGTTAATTATCAAGTTGTAAGCCTTGTATCTTTTTTTGGTTTTCTCGTGTTAGATTTATAAATTGTTCTTTTATTGCTGGAATATTTTTGATCAAGGTTATATCTTTTGTATTTGCTATTAATCCTACAAGATAATTTTGTAGTGTATTTCTACTATTTTCTCCTGTAATTCCCCAAAAATCAACTCTTTGAATTTCTCGAAGAGTTGCGCCAAGTGCATTTATTACAATCTCTATAATTGCATCTTTTTGTTTCTCTGTTATATCTCCATCGTAAAAACTTAAAAACATATCATAATATGGCATACATACATCACAGTTAATTTTTGAAAAGACCTCCAGTATCTCTCTACCACCTTTGATATCTTCTTTAAATTTAGATAGTTTTTCTACTAGTTTATCCCATTCTCCTCTATGGTCTGCAATGATTTTTTCTAACTTTTCAGCTAAAGATTTATAATAAAGTGGATCTTTATCTATGTTAATTCGTATAGTATATCTAAGAGCATGTTCCATCTCTGAAGCTACTGCTTTATCAGGTCTATTATTTAAAGCACTCTCAAACTCATCATCAAAAATAGAAACTGCTCTTACTTTTGTTTCAATCCCCTCACTTATTAGATGCTCATTGATAAGTTTTTTTATTTTTTCACCAATACCTTCTATCAAGAGTTCCTGATCTCTATATCTTCTTTGGGCTTCATTTTTTATCATCCCTAATACTTTTGCATCATCCAAAAAATATCGCTTAATAGGATGTGGTAATATAAAATCTATAAGCTTTGTAAACTCTTTAAAATGAACTTTATACTCTGCTCTAAGTTTCTCATCTGCTAACATCACAACAGCATCTTCTAAATTATCTTTATTAATCTCTTCAACACCATTTGCACTAAAAAACTGCATCACTTTGCGATGCGTTAGTTCAAGTTTATCTATCTCTTCACTAAAGTCTTGCATCACATCAGCTACATCATCATCTTCATAGTTCGCTAGTGCTTCTTTTAAGTGTGCCCCTACACCATAATAATCAACTATAAGCCCTCTAGTTTTCCCCTCATAAGTTCTATTTACTCTGGCTATTGCTTGTAGAAGATTATGTGCTGTTAGTTTTTTATCAAGATACATCACTTGCTCTATAGGAGCGTCAAATCCTGTAAGAAGCATATCACTTACAACTATAAATGCTAAGTTTGATTTATCTAGTGTTTTTTTAAACTCACTCACTGCATTGTCTTTATGAGTTTTAGTTGTAAACTCTTTTGGAAACTTATCACTATTGTCATTATGCTTAGCAGAAATTACAACAGTAGCTCTTAGCTCTCCTATTTCTTCTTTGTGTTCTTTTAATGCTTTATTTATTGCCTCACTATAAAGAACTGCAGCTTTTCGTGAAGAACTAACAACTTGAGCTTTATATCCATTTGGTAAAATATTTTGAATATAGTGTTCTACCATATTTTTAGCAATTGCTTCTATTCTTTTTGGTGCTTCAAGTAAATCACCTTTTGTTCCATATTTTTTCTTAATAGCTTCTATTTGTTCAGGACTAAGATCTGCAAATAAGTCTTCAAACTTAGTATCAAATTCACCTTTATTAGTTAATGTATCTTTTGAAGTCATCCCCTCGTAAATAATTGGCACAGTAGCACCATCATCAACTGCCTCACGAATTTTATATGTATCAATATAGCTTCCAAATGACCCTATAGTCTTACTTACTGGTGTTCCTGTAAATGCTATCTTTACAGCATCAGGTAATGCTTTTCTTAAAGCAGAACCAAATTTTGAGTATTGTGTACGGTGAGCTTCATCTATAAGTACTATTACTTTTGAAGTATCAATTCCATTACTTGCTTTTTCAAATTCCCCATCGCTAAACTTTTGCATCATGGTCATATTAATATTGCTTACATCATTTGAGAGTTTTTTCTTTAAATCATTTCCATTAGTTGCAATGAGTATTTTCTCTCCTATAAGAGTAGCAGTATCTTCAAGTTGTTCTTGTAGGTCACTTCTATCTACGATAAAAAGTATTTTATAGTCTGCGAGTTCTTTTATACTTCTTGAATACTTTACTAAAAATACCATCGTAAGGGATTTTCCACTCCCTTGTGTATGCCAAACGACTCCATTTCTCTCTTCGGTAGTTTTAGCTTTTAAAATCCTTTGAATTGTTTTTTTAACTGCTCTATACTGTTGATATCGACACACAACTTTTACTTGTCTTTTACCACTTCCCATCACTACAGTAAAATCTCTCATTATCTCTAGTAGGTTTTGAGGATTTAACATACCAGCTGAAAGGATATCTTGCTCATCTTGTCCAAACTCACTTAAGCTTTTTGGATAAGGATCTTTCCAGCTAAGATAATGCTCTAGGTTTGAACTAATAGTACCACTTTTTGCTTGTGTTCTACAGCTTACTACTGTAAAAGCATTGGTATTAAAAAGTTTTTGTGCCCCTTCGCTTTGCTCTGTACCTCTTGTATTCATATATCTTTTAAGTTGATTTACTCCCTCGGCAATCGGGTCAGTGATATCTGGAGCTTTACACTCTATAATTACTAAAGGGATACCATTTACAAAGAGTGTTATATCGGGGATAATAGTTTGAGCCCCATCTACCATAAATTGTGAAACTGCTAAAAAATCATTATTTTCGATGTTTTCAAAGTCTATATATTTTACAGTTGGAGATTTAGCACCTGTAGTGTGATTTATATCTAAAGAGGTATTTTCAAGAAGCAGTTCACGAGCAGCAAGATTATTTTCAAAGAGTGTTGAGTGATTGATATTTTTGAGAGTATTTATGACCTCTTTTATCTGATCATCTTTGAGCCAGTCACCATTTATTTTAAGAAGTAACACTTTTAAAATATCATCTAAGACAACATCTTTAAAACAATCTCTCCCTAAAAGGGCTTTGCTAGTTCGATGCTTATTATCCTTATCATCTATTACAAGCGTATCCCAACCTAAACTTTTAAGTTGTTCTAAAAATTTCTCTTCCACATAAGCTGCTTCTCTTATCCAACTACTCATATTAACCCTTTTTCTCTATTATCTCCCAGTGTCCACCCTTAGCAGCACCGATTCGTTTAATAATATTTTGTTCTTTAAGTTTTTTAATATTTTCTTCTATTTTTCTACTTGAAATCCCAACAATAGTTGATAAAGCTTTTGCAGATATTTTTGGATTTAATTCTATTTGTTCTAGTATTTTGTTTTGATTGTCAGTTAAATTTTCTCCGACCTTTTCTCCGACCTTTTCTCCGACCTTTTCTCCCAACTCGTTAGCTAAATTTTTATCAGTATTAAAATAAAACTCCACCCATAAACCATTTTGCCATCTAAATTGTGGAGTGATACCATTGAATTTTTTAGATTCATCGATAATTTTTTCTATTCCTCTTCCCCAAGACTCGATATATCCAGCTAAGAAAAAAGGATATGCAATAGATGGATTGTGTGGCTCAGATGAATGTTTTTCTAAAAGTGTCTGTACAGTCCAATGAGGAGGTAAATCTCCTGCATTCCACATAAGTAGCTTATCATCATACACGCTTATCTGGATGGTATGTTGAGAAGCATAATCTTTATGCACCACTGCATTTATAAGAGCTTCTCTAAATGCAAGTTCAGATACAGGAAAGCTCTCAACCCTTTGGACACCCTCATAAGTGATGAGAGCTTTAAGATACTTGGTAAAGATAAGTTCGATAGTTTTATCAACTTGTTCAAATAGATTACCCTCTATCACATCTTGATAGACTAAATCGCTATCTGATTTAAAATATCCTATTTTGATACTGCTTCCTGTTACATATTTTTGAGGATCTTTTGCAAATAGAAGTGTCGTTGCCCTTTTGAGATAATCTCCCTCTTTGAGATGAAGTTTATCTACTAGCACTTCATCACTCTCATTTAAAAGTTCTGTATCAATTCTCTTCTTTTTTTCAGCCTTTTG
>JBASAI010000342.1:0-2120 GCA_049650525.1 Arcobacteraceae bacterium | reverse complement strand
ATGACACTACAATAGAAGTAGTTGAAAGAGTTTAAAAACCAAATTTAACATTTCGTCAATATAGCCAAAATAAAAATCACTTTATCGAGCTAATTTATCCATTAAATATACAAACAAATCAATATTTAAAACTTAATAGAAATATAAACTCATCACATATAATGCTAAACAAGATTTTTGGAAATCTTATATTTTTAGGTTTTGGTGGTTTGATTCTTATCATTATATATGCTTTTGCTGTTTCAAAAACACTTTTATTTCCTATTATAAAAATAACACAAAAACTATCAAATATGAATGTAAATTCACTCGATCAAATAGATACAAAAACACTTCCTACGGAGTTCACCTCATTGGCAAACTCTATAAATACACTCACAACAAGAATAGAAAGCTATGTCAAATACCAAAAAGAGCTTTTCATAGGAACAGCCCATGAGCTCAAAACTCCTCTAGCTGTGATGAAACTCAAAAGTCAAGTAACACTTACAAAACAAAGAGATATCCAAAGATATGAAGAGGTTTTAAATCTCCACATCAAAGAGATAGATGGAATGAATCAAATGATATCTTCTATTTTAGATATGGGAAGACAAGAAGGTGCACAATTTGAAAAACCAACTGAATTAGACATCATAAAATATATCTCAAGAAAGACAGATGACTTTAAACTTTTAGCAAAACAAAAAAACATTTCCCTTGTTTTTCAAACAGAGATCAAAAGCTTCATCACTATTATTCAAGAAACTCTTCTAACACAGATCATTCAAAATTTTGTTCAAAATGCGATCAAATTTACACCAGAAGGAAAGAAAATCCTTATTAAAACTGTTCCATATAAAAACTCTATTTCACTTACCGTGACGGATGAAGGTGTGGGTTGTGATGAAAATGTTGATTTATTTGCTCCATTTAAAAGACTCGGTGGAGAAAAAGGTGCTGGATTAGGTTTGTTCTTAGCAAAAAGTGCGGCTGATACTTTGGGAGGTTCTATTTCATTAAAAAATAGAACAGATGGAGTAAGTGGATCTATCGCAACTTTAAATTTGCAGATACATCCAACTTGTAAGATTTAAAATAATTTAGCGTGTTCTATTTTGGTACAATAATTTTGTACCACTTTAAGTCCTGCATCTCTAGCTTTTTGTGCAGCTTCATTATTTACAAGTCCTAGTTGTGTCCAAACACATTGGACATCCCCTCGCGCTATTGCAGAATCTACTACAGCACCAATTACATTTGGTTTTCTAAATATATCTACCATATCGATTTTGATATCTTTTGGAATATCCTCTAAACTTCGATATACTTTTTCTCCTAAAATCTCATCTTCTTTAGGATAGATAGGGATCATCGTATATCCAGCATTTTTTAAATACAAAGCAACTCTATTGCTGGCTTTTTCTGGATTAGGAGAGCATCCAACTACCGCAATAGTTTTTGTCTCTTCAAGTATCTGTTTTATCTCTGCATCATTGCTGTTTACAGATGGCATTTCACATTCCATAATCATCCTTTTTATCTTGTAGTATGAACTACGCTATATAACTACAACAATAATCAGTAACAGTAGTGATTTTTAAATCAAATTCTGAGTTCGCTGGAACATTAAAACTTTCTGGAGTATTGAGTTTTCTAAATTCAGTTTCACCTGGAAGTTTGATCTCTAATTCACCACTCATCATTTCCATAATCTCTGCTTCTTTTGTATCAAAAGTATATTCACCTGGTTGCATTACACCTAAAGTTTGTTTTGTTCCATCGCTTAAGAAGATTGTTCTACTGGCTACTTTACCACCAAAGTATACATTTGATTCTTTTATCATTGAAATATTTTCTAATTTTGTCATTTTTTTCCTTTTATATTTGATTGAATATCTATTTTTTAGTTTTTGTTTCGTTTGCTTCTTTTGATTGAAAGAGTGTTCCTTTATTGTGAATACCTTCTATTAAAAACTCTCTTGCTGCTGTGAGATCATATCCACTACACAAAAACATCTTTCTTTTATGATCGATGATATATTCTGCTGCTTTTAGTTTTGTTACTATTCCACCTGTTGCAAATTTTGAGTTTGGTGTCACTGCTTGTCCTATCTCTTCATCTGTGATCTCATTTACTA
>JBASAI010000341.1:0-6223 GCA_049650525.1 Arcobacteraceae bacterium | reverse complement strand
AAACAAGGTATTGGGCAAGGTTCTATCCCATTATATACAAATGGTGCAGCTGTAGATGCATGGTCAGCAACATTATCAGATACTGATGCGTATAAAATGACTTTAGGATATGCTATAGATAAAGTTTCATTAGAAGCAGCTTATTCAAGCTTTGATAGAAAAAATCAAGATACTGTAACAGATACAAGTCTTACAGTAACATATAAACCTACAAAGAATATAACTGCACAAGTTCAATATTCAGTAATAGATAATCAATATATCGTCGAAGCAGATATGGATACAGACTTAAGAACAAGATTGATTTATTCTTTCTAATCTAAGTCATTAGGAACATAAGGACTTTCTTTTGTCCTTATGAAATAATACTTTAAACTCTTCCTCTCTTTGAGAGCTTTAGGATCATGAAAGAGGCAAGGAGTAATCCTTGCCTTTTTTTATTTATGGATGGAGCGAGTTTTGGGAGTGCCAATCCAAGGAATATATTGTGAATCTCAAAGTAGTATCTGCGTTCATTTTGATTTGTTTAATGTTTGATTAGTTATAATTGTCCTTGAAACAACAATTTAGTCACACTCTGTCGTGATTACAGGGCGTACAGTTTAAGGTGAGAGATTAATTACCTCTTGCCTTTTTTTATGGCTGTTCGTCCAAAGTCGGCTCAAACGCATAATCCCTTAGAACTCGTGAACCAACGCTATACTGTTATTTTAATCACATTTTTTACAGTATTGAAACTGAGTTTTAGATACTCTGCGATTTCTGTATTTGTATAACCATATTCATAAGCTTTTTTAATATTATTATTTCTATTTATATCTTTATCTTCTTCAAAAAAAGTTTCAATTCTTTTATAGAGTATCTTCATCTCTCCATCTTTTTTGATATATTTTGGACTCATATATATTTTTTCTAGTATCTCTTCTTGGATTTCTGAACTTATAAACTCTTCATATTCAACTAACGTCATATCAAATATTTTTGAATCTTTGATAAGAGCATAGTGTTCAAGTTTATATTTCCATTGAAAAAATGATTGGTATTTGTATTGATCTATTTGTTTTACCATATTGGCTTTTATTGGATTTCGCTCACAATATTTTGCTACATACCAAAAGTGAACATCATCATAGAGATAATATGATGCGAATCTACCTTGCCATAGATGACCTGAGCGTTTGTATTTTTTGTTAAAATATATTGAGTAAAGTGAATTTAAGCTTTTCATAGCATCTGAGATATTTGGTTCTTTTGTTTCTATTAGCAAATGATAATGATTTGTCATAAGACAATAAGCATGTAAAGAGATGCTGTATTGTTTACATACTTTATAAAGTATAGATAAAAACTTATCAAAATCATCCCCATCTAAAAATACATTGCGTCTTTCTACTCCGCGATTTACTACATGGTAAAATCCAGGATGTGTTATTCTTTCTTTTCTTGGCATTATAATTCCTACTTTCTTACAAAAAGAGAGTTTATTGTATTTCAGCTTAGATTTATATTATTGCATTTTGGGGGTCTGACCCCTATTTTAATAGTTTATCAGATGCTTTAGTAAGGGTACTTAAAGCATAGGAGATATACATTTTTGAGTTAAAGTCAATCGCCCCTTTATCTATTGTTCTATAGATACTACTTCTTCCTTGTCTAAATCCTTTGGCTTTGTATAGAGTTAGGTTAGAGTAGCTTCTTATTTGTTTTGCGTGGACATTAATAATGGAATCACTATGAATATATGCTACTTTATAAAACTCATTTACACTTGCTGTTGCATCCAATACTATTTATGTTCCTAATTGATTTACAATATTTTTTACACGAAATAATGTTTGGTCATAATTTGCATTAAAAAGATATGTACTACAAGTAAAATCATTGTTTTGTATAAGTAGTTGTTTTAACTTATTTACTATCTCTTCTACATTATTCAAAGCAGTATAAATCAATCTATCACTTTTTATATTCCCTAGTTTATTAATCTGCTCTTTTATATCATCTAATTTCACTTCTGCAAGTAAGGTGATTTTATCTAGTTCTTTACTTATATCAGAGTAAGTATTTTTAAAGTAACTTAAATCAAAGTTGTTAAAATGTGCATAACTATCACCAGCACTTCTCTTTTTAATATCTCCTACTTTTTGCATTAAATCTAAAAGGTATACTAATATACCTAAGAACTCTTTTATATCTAAGTCTAATGAATGAATATGATCAAATAAAGCACCATATAGTTTCGTTAATTGGTTTCTTGATACTTCTATAGTTTCATAGAAGTTCATCTTTTCATCGATTACTACTAAGTCTCTTTGTTTACCTTTAAAGAGTTTGAATGCATCAATAGTATTATTAAGGTTTCTTACTTGAAACATTGCGTGGGAGATGATGATGCAACGATACTCTTTAAGTACTTCTTTACCTACTCGCAATGCTTCAATTCATTATATCCATTGCTATCCGTATCTTGACCACAAGCAACCAATCTATTATCATTATCACCGAGCCCTATTGAATCTATATAACTCCACTTTTCTGTTACATCTTCTATAGTCTTTACAATTTACCATTTATCAATCCTTCAATTTATTTGTTTAATAAATCATACCATAACAGAGTCATTTTTGCAAAATACACAAACCTTACTAACACTCTAAAAAGCTCTTGTAGCTCATCTATGAAGCTTTTTTACACTCCTCTACTCTCATTACCTCAAGCTATCCAAACAACTCCCCTGCTTTACTTGCTGCACTCATTAGGGTTTCGTTTGAAAGGTGTGAGTATCGTTGGGTCATTCTTATACTACTATGTCCTAGTAGTTTTTGTACTTCGTAGAGGCTACATTTGGCATTTACTAGTGCTGATGCGTATGAATGTCTTAGGTCGTGGATTCTTACATCTTCTAGTCTTGCTTTTGTGCGTGCGGTATTCCAAGAACGATATATACTTGTGTATGGCTTGTTACTAACAGAAGAGGGAAAGAGATAAGGAGTGTTACTTTGTGGGACTTCTTTTAGGATTTGGTGTAGTGCTTTTGTAAGTGGTAGGACTCTTTTCTTACCATTCTTTGTTATTGGTATTGTCCATAGCATCTGTTTCTCATCAAAGTCTTTCCATTGGGATTTAAGTACTTCACTTATTCTAGCACCTGAGAGAAGCAGCATAGGAATGATATACTGTAGGTTTCTATTTGGGCTTTGTTTTACTGCTTCAAGTAGTCTTTTACTTTCCTCTTTAGTTAGGAATCTTTCTTGTTCGTTATTTTCTTCAAAGTGTTTGATACCTTTAACAGGATTGTATTGGGTTTGTAGTATCTCAAACTCATAGGCTAATTTATAAGCTTGTGATAAAAAGATAAGAAACTTGTTTGCGTATGCTGGGGCTAGTTTTTTTACATTAACCATATCTGAATGGTATTTTATCACATCAACTTTTCTAACAGTTATCATAGCAATGTTTCCAAGAGATGGCAAGATGTGGTTTATAAAGATGTTCTTGTTTGCTTTACAACTCTTTATATGCTTTTGTACATACGCTAGGTAAAACTGATCGTAAAACTCCTCTAGAGTGATACTTGTATGGTTTGGTTCAAGTTGTAATTTCGATTGTAGAGTTATTGGGGTGTTATATACTTTATCTTTTTTGAGGGTTTGTATGATGGTTCTAGCTTCATTGGCACTCATCGACTTTCCATCACTTAGTTTCTTCTGGTGGGTGGTTCCGTTCTCGTTATAACGGTAGTAGAATGTTTTTGTTCCTGTGGCTCTTACTTCTAAGACAAGTCCTGTATCTATTGTATCGAAGTAATCTATCTTTTTCTTCTCTTTAGGGCATCTAGCTCTTTTTACAAATGTGTTGGTTATGTTAGCTTTTGGCATCTTTTCTCCTTATATCTATTGTATTTCTATAAAAAGTATACAGCTAAACGAGTATGGTTTCAAGGGCTTCAAAATAGACCTTGACCTACGAATCGCCTACGAGGTAGTTTTTTATAAGTGATATGAAGTGTCTCTTTAGTTTCTATAGCTTTTTGGGACACTTGAAGATACGATGTTTGCTTTTATGTGGGATGGTTTTGGTATGGAATGAAAAGAGAGAGGGTTTGACCTATGTGGTGTTTATTTTAGATGGGGAAATCAGGGTAGATTAAGCAGATATGGGATTTTAGGGATTTGGTTTGATGGGAAGAATTGTAGCAGGATTTGGGTTTGGATAATGGAATGCTTGTGATTTGTGGTTAATCTAATATTAAGAGTTGGAGAGTTTATGGGTATAAAAAAACCCCAACTCCGAAGAGTCGAGGTTTGATTTGGTTGGGTAAGACTTTACAATAAAATCTCATCCTTCCGTCCTAGTCTCATTACCTTTGCAGGTTTTGAGAGTTAGGTTTGTTAATAAGTAACTTTTTAAGGGTTAGTTATTAAGCTAAGTTATTAGTACCGAAATCAACATTGTTACCAAAGTCAATTGTACCGATTAATGTAGCTCCTGAGAATTCATCAGTTGCAGCAGCATCAGAATAAGTAACATTATAAGCTTTGTATTCACCTAAATTGTCAGTATTTTCAATTAATATAATTGAATCTCTATTATCTGTACCTACAGTATTAGTTATACCAGCTGGATCTACAACAGTTCCAAAAGAACCATCTGCATTCAGAGCAGTTAAAACTTGAAGATCTGTTAAATCAGCAAATGTGTTTGTTGCTGAACCATCAAGAGCATCAATTTGTGATGTAAAGTCAACAGCAACAACAGTATTTTGACCTAATGTTGTAGCAGTAGCATAAGTTGTTGAAACTGCAGTATTTGATAAAGTAGAACCAGTAGCTGAAGTTTCATCATCTAACCAGAAAGTAAAGTCTAATTTATTAATATTAGTATCATCTGCTTCACCAGTTGAACCTTGTGCAGATTCACCTAATGTTTCAAAGTTAACTACAGAAACTTTTCCCCAAGCTGCAGAGAAGTCAATTGTTTGAATTGAAGTTGCATCAGAGTTAAGAACTACTAAGTCATTAGCACCTGCACCTAAGTCAATTGTAGAAACATTAGTTACATTTGTTTCATCTTTAGAACCACCATCAGCAGTAGCAAGTTCAGTTGCAGTAACACCAGTTAATAATCCAGCTTGTAAAGTAGCTGTATCTGAAGCATTTGAAGCTGTACCTGTTGAAACAAGACCAGCATTTAAAGCAGCAACATCACCAGAAGCGATATCAGCATCAGTTACTGTACCTTGATCAATAGTAATTGTTAATTCATTTTGACCTTCAACTGTAGAATCGATAGTCATTTCTTGAGTACCTGTTCCTAATTTAGTTGTTAATAAGTGTGCTAATTCAGGGTTAGCAGCGATTGCAGCTTGAATTGCATCATTAATTTCAACTTGTGTTGCAACAAAGTTATTTGCATTTGTTGTATTAATAGTTACAGTTGATTCGAAACCTGCGAAGTCTACTGTTAATTCAGCTTTGTAATATACTACACCAGTACCAGCACCAGTAGTTGTACCTACAGTCCATTGACCTTTAGCAGCATCAGCTGTACCATTATCATCAATTGAGTTGATGTATACAAAGTCAGAACCTGAACCTGTAGAGATATTGAAATCAGCATCACCATCAGCACCACCTAAAGCACCACCTTGAGTAGTTACTGTTAATGTACTTGCTCCAGCACCTGTTCCAGCTAATGTTTCATCAGCAACACTTCCAGCTGTAGTAGCAGTAAATGTTACAACAGTTCCAGTTACATCCGTTACATCATAACCAGTTAATGTACCAGCAACAGTATTTGCAGCAGTTCCAGCACCTGTATTTGCACCATCTCCAGCAGAAAGACCACTAAAAGAAGCAACTACTTCAGCAGCTGTTGCACCATCAGCACTACTATCTACATTATCTTCAGTAATAGTTATACCAGCAACAGTTAATGTTTGACCTGCAGTAAGAGCACCAAAGTCTACAGTAAATACTTCTGAAGCCACAGTTGTTGATCCACCAATTAATTCAACTTCATCAGCACCTGTACCAGTTTTGATAGATAAGTTATCTAAAGCTGCAGTTGTGTTAACAGAAACACCAGCGTTAGTTGCAACTGTAGTTCCCATAGAAACAGTTACTTCATTGTTACCGTTACCAGCGTTTAAAGCAAAAGAAGTACCTACAGTATCAACTGCATCACCATCTAAATCAATGTTAAGTTCATCAGAACCTGCACC
>JBASAI010000340.1:0-2554 GCA_049650525.1 Arcobacteraceae bacterium | reverse complement strand
ATATTAATATTTATTTTTTCGAGTGTATCAACTCTAGAAACAAGCTGTTTATGATCCCAAAAAGCACCAAGACCAGTATGGTTTTGACCTATAAAAAGAGTATCTGCTCCATAATTTTTTGATACTATTGCGTTCAGTGTAAGCTCATTTACACCCCCAAAAATATAGGTATTTTCTAAAGGTAATAATAATACTCTATCTTTTGCCACAAAATTATCGAGAAAAAATTTAACAGTTTTAAATCGTACAGAATAACTTAACTCATCATCTTTATATGGTTTTTTTAGTAAAATAATTAACATATCACATTTTTCAAAAGCACTTCTGATGATTCTTTCATGAACTCTATGGAATGGTTTTCCAGATAAAATAAGCGATGAAATTTTTTTCGCTTCAATATTTTTTATCATCTCATCAATTTTTTTTATATGATCTTTTATATCATTAAATTCAAGTGTATATTCTCCAGAAATAGCCAGATTACCAAGCCTTTGTGATGTGTCATTTGCCCCTTCATGATGCTCACTATTTGTACCATAGATTTGTTTTACTCTATTTTCTTTATGGATAGGATAAATTTCATCTACTGTGATCATACCCACTTCGACATGATTACAAACGAGTTTTAAAACATCACCTTTTTTTGAAGTCTCAAGTACTTCTTTATTCTTTTTTCCCGATGGTGCAAGAATAAAAGGAAAAGGGAAAATCTCATTTTTAAATAAACCTGTTTTATTTACTCCTTGAGCTTCTTCTTTGTTCATAAGGTTAGTAACAGGCTTGAGTAATCCATCCCGTGCCATTGCAAGTGTTGCAACAGCTTCTTTATCAATATAAAGCATTTTCATTAAAGGTTTCATTATATATAAGCGGGCTCTAAAAATGGGATCACTTGTTTTTTGCGACTAAGACATCCTTTTAGCCAAAACTGATCGTTTTCTACTTTGATATCCCAAGCTTTTTCTACAATATCAACAGAATCACTAGCAACTAAGATTTGTGATCCCATTGCCATAATATCTGTCAAAATAAGAAGAACTGTTTCATATCCTTCCTCTTCTTTAAGTGCTTTGATATCTTTGATCAGATCATCTTTTATCGTATCAAAGATAGATAGATCTACAACTTCAAGTTGTCCAATTCCTACTTTTTTACCATGCATCTCAAAGTTTTTAAAGTCTCTTTTTACAAGCTCTCTAAATGGCACACCTTCTACTTGTGATTTTACTTTAAACATCTCTAAACCTATCGCTTTAAAATCTTCGATTCCAGCTATTTTTGCTAAAGCTTTTGTCACTCGTGTATCTATTTTTGTACATGTTGGAGACTTGAATATAACAGTATCGCTTAAAATCGCACACATCATAGCCCCCGCTATATCTTTAGGGATCTCTATTTCATAGTAGTCAAACATCTCTTTGACAATAGTATTTGTACACCCAACAGCTCGTATCCAACAATCCAACGGTGCAGAAGTAACTAAACCACCAAGTTTATGATGATCTACGATTCCTACAATATTTGCTTCTTTTAAATCATCAGGAGCTTCTGTATAATTATTGTAGTCAGTCATAAAAAGATCACAGCCTGCAAATGAAGTTTTTAATTCAGGGGCTTCAAGATTGAATTTATTTAAAATAAATTGAGTTTCAGGATTGATATCCCCTTGTCTTACTGCTTTTGCTTCTTTCCCTAGTGCATTTTGTAAGTAAGCCATCGCTATAGCGGATATGATACTATCGCTATCAGGTATTTTGTGTCCACATGTATATAACATTGTTGTTTTCCTATATAAATTTTTCTTCATTTTATAGTAGAAAAATTGAATATATGATTAAGTTAAGTTATGATAATTATATTTTTACAGATAGTATACGATTGTACCCACTTTTGAGATACAATCAACTATCAAAACCACTTTTGTATCGAAGCTCTTTTTTGATCACAATCTCTTTTTGTTTCTCTTTTCTTTTGGTGTCTTTTTCTACAAATATTTTTTTTCTTGTAACTGGATCCATTTCGGTGTAGTACATCACAGCAGAATAGGTTCCAGGAGTTGGGATAAATACTTGCGCTTGCTCTGGATTCATCTTGAGCTCTTGGGTGGTAAATCTTTTTAGCTCATGCATATCTTTCTCTTCACATCCAGGATGTGCAGCGATAAGATAGTATGTCAAAAATTGTTTTTTCCCCATATCTCGATTGAGCTTATCATAGAGCTTTTTAAAATCGATAAGTGTTTGTTTGCCTGGTTTTCCCATGAGATCAAGTATATGTTGCTCTGTATGTTCGGGGGCAACTTTCATCTGTCCTGAAATATGATCTTTTACAAGTGATTTGAGATAATCATATCCATGTTTTTTATCTGCAGTAATAAGATCGTATCGTATACCAGATGCTACAAATGCTTTTCGTATTCCTGGAATCTCACGCACTTTTTTATTCATTTCGATGAGTCTTCCGTGGTCTACTTTCATCGACTTACAAAGGTGTCTTGAATCGACACAGCGTTGATGATCACAGGTTCCTAATTTTAACTTTTTATTACATTCCC
>JBASAI010000339.1:0-9645 GCA_049650525.1 Arcobacteraceae bacterium | reverse complement strand
GTACCAAAGTTGTGATGATAGTGATGATCTACACTATGAAGAGTTACTTCAGATGAAAGAGGAACTTACTCAGTTTACAGATCAAAATGGAAAAGTATTTAAACTAATTGCATTGCCATGGATATCGGAAAAATATTATGATGGTGAAAGACTGCCTGCTACTTATGCAAACTTTCTTATTATAAACGAAGCCGTGTTAGTACCTACTTATGATGATCCTAATGATACAAAAGCAATAGCAATTTTCAAAAAACTTTTTCCAAAACGAGAGGTTATAGGCATAGATTGTCAAATACTGATTCGTCAGCATGGAAGTTTACATTGTGTAACGATGCAATACCCAATTCCTGGCTCAAAATAATTTTTAAGAAAACTATGTTAAAATCCTTTTTATGAAAACAGCATTAATACAACAAAAATATTATGATTCTATACCAAAAACTATCGAATATACAAAAATTAAAATAGAAGAAGCGGCTCAAAGTGGAGCTGAACTTGTTGTATTGCAAGAGTTGCACCAAACACACTATTTTTGTCAAAATGAGAGTGTTGATGTTTTTGATCTAGCTAACACTTGGGAAGAAGATATTAAGTTTTGGTCAAATGTTGCAAAAATAAATAAGGTAGTTTTAGTAACATCTTTATTTGAAAAAAGAGCAGCAGGACTCTATCACAATACTTCAGTTGTGTTTGAAAAAGATGGAAGTGTTGCTGGTAAATATAGAAAGATGCATATTCCAGATGATCCTGGATTTTACGAAAAGTTTTATTTCACTCCTGGAGATATAGGGTTTGAACCTATACAAACAAGTGTAGGAAAACTAGGTATTTTGATTTGTTGGGATCAATGGTATCCAGAAGCTGCTCGACTTATGGCACTTAAAGGTGCTGAACTACTTATTTATCCTACCGCAATAGGGTGGTTTGAAGATGATGGTGAAGATGAAAAACAACGACAACTTGATGCGTGGATTGCAGTTCAAAGAGGTCACGCAGTAGCCAATGGAATACCTGTTTTAACTGTAAATCGAGTTGGCTTTGAAAAAGATGATAGTGGTATTTTAAAAGGAACACAATTTTGGGGCAATTCATTTGGATTTGGAGCTCAAGGGGAATTTTTAGCACATGCAAATCATCAAAATGAAGAGATATTGTATGCTCAAATCGATTTACATCAAAGTGAAAGAATACGACGCTGGTGGCCATTTTTAAGAGATAGAAGAATAGAATGTTATAATGATATAACAAAAAGATATAGAGATTAAAATAGAATTAAATAATAAAGAAGGAAAAAGATGAAATTTACAGGAACAAATGTACTCGTAACGGGAGCTAGCAAAGGGATTGGTGCAGAGATTGCAAAAGAGTTAGCGTCATATGGTTTAAAAGTTTGGATAAATTACAGAAGCAAGCCAGAAATTGCAGATGCATTGAAGCTAGAGATAGAAAATGCTGGTGGAGTTGCAGCTGTGATAAAAGGTGATGTATCTTTAGAAGCTGACTGGGCAAATATCATCAAAACTATTGTTGAAGCAGATGGTGCAATTAGTTATCTTGTAAATAATGCAGGAATTACAAAAGATAAATTAGCATTGAGAATGAGTGTTGATGATTTTGATGATGTAATAAATGCAAATTTAAAATCTACTTTTATCGGATGTCGTGATGCTTTAAAAGCGATGAGTAAAAAAAGATTTGGTTCTGTTGTAAATATTTCTTCAATTGTTGGAGAAATGGGAAATGCTGGTCAAACGAACTATGCTGCATCAAAAGGTGGAGTAAATAGTATGACAAAATCTTTTGCAAAAGAGGGTGCTGCTCGTGGTATTAGATTTAATACTGTGACTCCTGGATTTATTAGAACTGATATGACAGATGAGTTAAAAGCTGAGGTAAAAGAAGAATATACAAGAAATATTCCATTAAAAAGATTTGGTGAATCAAAAGATGTAGCAGATGCTGTAGCATTTTTGTTAAGTGATCATTCAGCTTATATCACAGGAGAAATACTCAAAGTCAATGGTGGTTTGTATGTTTAAGTCATTCTTTTAAAAGAATGACTTTAATAAAAGTTGTGATATAATTATGAGAATTTTAATTAAAAGGAAAAATAATGTTAGAAAAAGTAAAAGCAGTAGTTGTTGAACAACTAGATTGTAATCCAGAAGAAGTAAAAGAAGATTCAAAGTTTATTGAAGATTTAGGTGCTGATTCTCTTGATGTAGTTGAATTAGTAATGGCTTTAGAAGAAGAATTTGATATAGAAATTCCTGATGAAGATGCTGAAGGTATTTTGACAGTTGCTGATGCACTTAAATACATTGAAGATAATAAATAAGTTTTAATACTTATTGAAAGAAAGATAAGATAAATTTCTTGTCTTTCAATTTTAAATATGTAACTTAAATAAAGTTAAAATGAGTTTAATTTTATTTAAATTATAAAGAACGGAGATATAAAGTATGCAAAGAGTTGTTATAACAGGTATAGGAATGATAAATTCACTAGGATCTAATGTAGAAGATTCGTTTAAAGCTATTGTCGATGGTCAGTGTGGAATAGATACAATTACATTATTTGATGCAAGTGATTTTACAGCTAAGATAGCTGGTGAAGTAAAAGACTTTGATCCAACAGCTATTTTAGGAAAAAAAGAAGCGAAAAAAGCTGATAGATTTATTCAGCTGGGAATTCATGCTGCTCAAGAAGCGATGGAAGATGCGAAAATAGTTACTGACAATAAAGTAAGTGATGAGATCTCTGAATCTTTTGGTATAGTAGCAGCTTCAGGTATCGGTGGAATGACAAATATAGAAAAAAATTCTGTAGTATGTGCAAATAGAGGACCGAGTAAAATCTCTCCATTTTTTATCCCATCTTCTTTAGTAAATATGCTTGGTGGTTTTATAACAATTCAACATAATTTAAAAGGTCCAAATATCTCTGCAGTTACTGCATGTGCTGCTGGAACTCATGCTATTGCTGATGCTTATAAAACAATAGCGCTTGGTGGAGCTGAAAAAATGCTCGTTGTTGGTGCAGAGTCTGCTATTTGTGGTGCAGGTGTAGGCGGATTTGCTTCTATGAAAGCATTGAGTACAAGAAATGATGATCCAAAAACATCTTCTCGACCATTTGATAAAAATAGAGATGGATTTGTAATGGGTGAAGGTGCTGGTGCATTAGTAGTTGAATCATTAGAATCTGCAGAGGCACGAGGTGCTAAAATTTATGCAGAAGTCTTAGGTTTTGGAGAAAGTGGAGATGCAAATCATATTACAACGCCTACTATGGATGGTCCATTAAGAGCTATGAAAGCTGCATATACTATGGCTAAAAGAAATAATGGTGGTGAGTTAAAAATTGACTATGTAAATGCTCATGGAACATCAACACCTGTAAATGACAAAAACGAAACAGCGGCTTTAAAAGCACTTTTTGAAGGAAAACAAGATTGTCCTCCAATAACATCTACAAAAGGTCAAATCGGACACTGTTTAGGTGCTGCTGGTGCTCTTGAGGCTATTATTTCTATTAAAGCGATGGAAGAGGGAATAATCCCTCCAACTATTAATCAAATAGAATCAGATGAAAACTGTGATTTAGACTATGTACCAAATACTGCACGAAAAGCAGACTTAAATGTAATTATGAGTAATTCATTTGGTTTTGGTGGAACAAATGGTGTTGTAATCCTGAAAAAATATACAAAGTAGGTAAAGATTATGGCTACATATTTAGATTTTGAACAGGATTTAAAAAAAATTGAAGATGATATTATTGTTGCAAAAAGAAAAGCAGATGAATATGCTGTATCAATTTTAGAAAAAAAACTATCTAAAGCGGTAGAAAAAACATACTCAAATCTTACTGATTTTCAAAAACTAAAATTGGCTAGACATATTGATAGACCATATGCTATGGATTATATACGAGGTCTGATGACTGATTTTTATGAGATTCATGGAGATAGACATTTGGCTGATGATCAAGCAATAGTTTGTTTTTTAGGATATATTGGTGATACAAAATGTGTTGTTATTGGTGAACAAAAAGGAAGAGGCGTTAAAAATAAAATCAAAAGAAATTTTGGTATGCCAAATCCTGAAGGGTATAGAAAAGCTTTGCGAGCTGCAAAATTAGCAGAAAAGTTTAACTTACCTATCTTATGTTTAGTTGATACTCCAGGTGCATATCCAGGTATTGGGGCTGAAGAGAGAAGTCAAAGTGAAGCGATTGCTAGAAACTTATTTGAACTCAGTGATTTAGATACTATTATTATATCTGTAGTTATCGGAGAAGGTGGATCTGGTGGAGCTTTAGCTATTTCTGTTGGAGATAAATTAGCGATGATGAGATACAGTGTGTATTCTGTTATTTCACCAGAGGGTTGTGCGAGTATTTTGTGGAAAAATCAAGATATGGTAGAAACAGCAACAGCAGCATTAAAAATAACACCTGTAGATCTAAAAGCTTCAAATCTTATCGATGATATTATAAACGAACCCCTTATTGGAGCTCATAGAAATAAAGAGGAAGCTATTTCAGCTTTGGGTGATTATTTCCTTGATCAAGTACAAGAACTTAAAAAACTTACAAAAGAGCAAAGAGAAGAAAATAGATATAATAAACTTATGTCTTTAGGAAGCTTTGCTTAATATTTATCGTATAATTTAGTAAAGAGTTACTTTACTAAATTATACATTGCTTGTATCTCTTTATCCCAAATCGTTTCATCTATTGTTTCAAGTATGAGTGGGATATCATTCATTCTATCATCATTCATAATATACTCAAAAGCATTCCAACCTATCTCCCCTTCACCCAGACTATGATGTCTATCTACACGACTTCCTAAAGGTGGTTTAGAATCATTTATATGCATTCCCATCAAAAACTCACGACCTACTATCTTGTCAAAATCACTCCAAGTTTTATCATACGCTTCTCTTGTTCTAATATCATAGCCTGCTGTAAACATATGACAAGTATCGATACACACTCCAATACGACTTTTATCCTCAACTCTATCGATGATATATTCTAAATGTTCAAATTTATATCCTAGATTTGTACCTTGTCCAGCTGTATTTTCTATCACTGCTTTTACATTCTTTGTTTTATCTAGTGCATAGTTGATTGAGTCTGCTATGAGACCCAGACATTCCAATTCTGCATAATGAATTTTTTCATTATATTCTGGATCTTTTTTTCCAAATTTTTGTAAATGACTTCCTGGATGAAAATTAAGTCTGTCAAGACCCAACATATCACAGCGTTCAAGTTCATCGATAAATGCATTTCGAGATTTTTCTAGTTTTTCTTCATCTGGATTTCCCAAATTTATAAGATAACTATCATGTGGTAAGATATGCTTAGGAAGTATCTTACTCTCTTCTAAATTTTTAAACCAAGCATCAAGTGTTTTAGTTTCAAAGGGTTTTGCATCCCATCTTTTCTGATTTTTAGTAAATAAAGCAAAAGCTTTTGCCCCAATTGTCATCGCATTTAATGGTGCATTTTGTACTCCACCACTTGCACTTACATGTGCCCCTACAAATTTATTCATATTTTTCCTTTTTAGTTTACTTTGATCAAAATACCATTTTGAGTATCTCTATGATATATATTTTTTTGCATAAATAATTCATATAAAAAATCATCTTTATAACTACTATTTAAATATCTTTCATTAAATTCTTTTGCACTTATACATTGAAAAGTACCCTTACATATTTTGTTTTTATAGATTGATAAATCTAAGACAAGTGTTCCAATATTAAATAATTGTAAATTGATAAAATTATGATGATAATTAATAAAACCTTTGTCATAAAACTTTAATGTTGGTGATTTAATTATGACTGTTGAACTTAGAGATTTTATTGGTTGTTTGGAAGAACATCCAATGAAAAATAAAAGAAGAAATGCCAGTAGATATTGTTTGATTTTTGAAACCTTTTTTTTTAAAAGAAGTTTACAATCTTTTACTTAAATAAAAGTTATGATATAATGCTGGCATGTTTACAGGACTTATACGAGAAATAGCAGAAGTAGAAAGCTTCACAAATAATTTATTACAAATAAAAGCAAATTATGTTCCAAAAATGGGTGATAGTATTGCAATTAATGGTGCATGTTTAACTGTGGTTGCAATATCGACTGGTTCATTTAGCGTGGAATTGTCCCCAGAATCTGAATCAATTTTAGCAATAGAGAACTATAAAAATAAAGTTCATATAGAGCCAGCAATGATGATGGGTGATAGATTTGAGGGGCATATTGTACAAGGACATGTTGATTGTGTTGGTATAATTACCAATATCATTCAAAATGGTAATTCTAGTGATTTTTTCATTTCTATACCATCTGAATATCTTAAATTCGTTATAGGAAAAGGATCGATTACTGTTGATGGTGTTAGCCTAACGGTCAATGAAGTACTGAAAGACTCATTCCGTTTAACCATTATTCCTCATACTATTGAGAATACACTCTTTAAGAATTATAGCATTAATTCTCGTGTAAATATCGAAACCGATATGTTTGCTCGATATGTATTTAATATGTTTCAGAAAACAGATGGGGAAAATTTATCTTGGGATAAAGTTGATACTATAATGTCCCATTATTAAATTATTGAAGATTATTAGGAGTTTCGTAAAGATAATAATCTCTATTTCCTAGCGTTTGCGCATAAGGTTGTACTAAAACTTCTTTCATGTTATCTTGTTCATTGATTTTTGTTATTTTACCTACTTTTATACCATATGGAAAAATATTATCCATACTACTTGTGATCACTTCATCTCCTAATGCTATATTTTTCCATATGGGAACATATTTTACAAGAATTTGACCATTATTTTGCATACCGCTTGTAATACCTGGTACATTTTCATTTCCAATAAAAACTGTATAGTTACTTTTTTTATTTTCATTAAGATAGGCTATTGAAGTATTGTTTTTATTGAGTACTATTCCAGCACTGTATCCATCAAAAGTGATAAGTGAATATATTTTTGAACTATCTAAATCCGTTTTATCAATAATTACGCGAGAATTATCATTGAATTTATAATATGATAATACTTTTATCTTTTCCAAATTTAACTTTAACTCATTTTCTTGAAGTAACTGCGTGTTTTTTTTGAGTTGATTAAGTTGATTTGCAGTCGTATCATAGAGCGTTTTGTATTTAAGATTTTCTTGATTAGATTTTTTGAGTTGATCGATATACGATAGTTGATTTAAGTATTTATCTATCGTATGATTTATGGCTATAAAGATATTAATATAAGTAGATTGGATAGTTGTATTTAACATAGAAAGTTTATTTTGAAGAACTTTTTCTATGTTAAAAAAATATAAAACACCAATTGTAAGTAGTATTAAAAAAAGTGTAAACTTTTTATTCATTCGATATTAATCTTAATAATGACTCTTCATCTAAAGTTTTACTTGTACCGTAAGCAACAGCAAGTAAAGGATCTTCCGCCACTCTAACTGGAAGTTTGATGTCATGTGTAAGATATTGATCGAGTCCACGAATAAGTGCACCACCACCAGTGAGAACGACACCATTGTCTACAACATCACCTGCTAAATCAGGTGGCATCTCTTCAAGTACTTGTCTTACTGCTAAAGATATCTCTTTTAAAGGTTCATGAAGAGCTGTTCGTACCCCTTCGCTTGTAAGTTCTATTGTTGTTAAAAGACCAGAACTGTCTCTTCCTTTTACTTGAATAGTTGTATCTTTTGCTTGTTTAATTGCAGTACCAATTTCAAGTTTGATATTTTCTGCAGTTCTTTCTCCTATGTAGAGATTAAAGTTTTGTCGAACATAATCAACAATTGATTTATCAAATCTATCTCCAGCTACTTTTATTGACTTAGAAAGTACCAATCCACCAAGTGAAGTAACTCCAATCTCAGTTGTACCACCACCAATATCAACAACAACATAACCATTTGGACTACTTACAGGAATTCCAGCACCAATAGCAGCAGCCATAGGTTCTTCTACTAAAAATACTTCTCGAGCACCTGCACTAAGCGCTGATTCTTTTACTGCTTTTCTTTCAACTTGTGTGATACCATGAGGAATACAGATAATAATTCGTGGTCGTAAAAATGATTTTCTTCCGTGTGCTTTTTCGATAAAATATCTGATCATTCTTTCAGTCATTTCAAAATCAGCTATAACACCATCTTTCATAGGTCGTACGGCTTGAATATTAACAGGAGTTTTCCCTATCATTTGTTTTGCTTCTTTACCAACAGCTAAGATTTTGTCTCTACCATATCTATCATGCTGTACAGCTACAACTGAAGGTTCATTTATGATGATACCTTTCCCTTTAACTGAAACAATAGTATTTGCAGTTCCTAGATCTATCGCCATATCATTTGAAAACCAACCAATAAACTTATCAAAAATCATTTTAACCCTTTTTTATACTACTTTTGGTAGTTTTATTTTATTTACGACATCTTCTGTAATAGTAACTGTTTTACCTTTATATTCTGGTAATTCATACATCATATCCAGCATCACATCTTCTATAATTGATCGTAAACCTCTCGCACCTGTTTTTCGACTAATGGCAGCTTGTGCAATTGCAACGAGTGCTTTTTCATCAAATTCCAGTGTTACATCATCCATTTTGAAAAGTTTTTTGTATTGCTTCACAAGTGAATTTTTTGGTTCACTCAAGATGTGAATCATAGCATCTTCATCAATCTCTTCTAAAATTGCAGTCATATGTAATCGACCGATTAACTCAGGGATAAGTCCATATTTTACTAAATCATCTGCTTCGATTTTTGACATAATATTACTTTGCTCAAGTTTAGTTTTTTTATCTTGGTTAAATCCTAAGATATTTCCACCTTCTCTTTTACCAATGATATCTTTGATACCATCAAAAGCACCACCACAAATAAACAATATATTTGTAGTGTCAAGTTGTAAAGCTTCTGCTCCAGGATGTTTTCTTCCACCTTTTGGTGGAACATTTACTTGACTTCCTTCTACAATTTTAAGTAAAGCTTGCTGTACACCTTCTCCACTTACATCTCTTGTGATACTTCTATTTTCACTCATTCGAGCAATTTTATCTATTTCATCAATAAATATAATACCTTGCTCTGCTTTTTTAATATCACCATCGGCTGCTTGAATAAGTCGTGTTACAACATTTTCAACATCATCACCAACATATCCAGCTTCCGTTAAACTTGTCGCATCTGCTATAGCTAAAGGAACATCAAGATATTTGGCAATAGTTTGTGCTAATAAAGTTTTACCACTTCCTGTAGGACCTATTAGTAATACATTTGATTTTGTAAGTTCAGTTAAGTCTTCATCATTTGATTGTTTGAAAATTCTTTTATAATGATTATAAACAGCAACACTTAAAACTTTTTTGGCTTTTTCTTGACCGATCACATATTCATCTAAAATAGTTTTGAGCTCTTTTGGAGTCATGATATTTTGAATATTGATTTCCTCTTCTGGAGTTGATATCTCTAAGTCTCCTGCCATTTCACCTTTATGTTTTTCTATGATCTCATACGCCGATTTTGCACAAGATTGGCAAATGGTTGCTTTTTCACCTGCAATTACTGGATTCTGTGGAGTAT
>JBASAI010000338.1:0-3214 GCA_049650525.1 Arcobacteraceae bacterium | reverse complement strand
GGTATATCTTTTAAATCTCTCTCATAATTTTTAGTAGGAATAAGTACTCGTGTCATTTTTGCCTTATGTGCAGCGATGAGTTTTTCTTTGAGTCCACCGATTGGAAGTACTTTTCCTGTGAGTGTTACTTCTCCTGTCATAGCAAGATTTGCGTATACTTTTCGATTTGATAAAATAGAAGCGATCACTAAACACATAGCGATACCGGCACTTGGACCATCTTTTGGAGTAGCACCTTCAGGAATATGCATGTGGATATCATAAGTTTTAAATGTTGCATTTTTAAGTTTTTTCTTATCGATTAACCCTTTTACAACACTGTGTGCAATTCTGGCACTCTCTTTCATAACATCACCCATATTTCCAGTCAAAGACATGAGACCTTTTCCTGCAAATTTTGCTGTTTCTATTTTGAGTACATCTCCACCCACACTTGTCCATGCGAGACCATTTACAATTCCAATACTATTTATTTTATCTGCTGGTTCTATTTCAAAAATAGGATTGTCTAAATACTCTTCTAAGTTTTTGGTATTGATTGTTGCTTTTTTCAGCTCTCTATCATACATAAATGCTTTGGCTACTTTTCTGTACAGTTTACCAAATACTCTTCGCAAATTTCTTACACCAGCTTCTCGTGTGAATTTCTCAATGATTAGTTCAATTGTAGGTTTGCTTAAATTTACTTCAGCTTTTTTCAGACCATGTTTTTTTAACTCTTGAGGAATAAGATAATTTTGAGCAATATGTAACTTCTCATTTGGAGTATAGCTACTCATTTGAATAAATTCCATTCTATCTCGTAAAGGTGCAGGAATTCTACCTGCATTATTTGCAGTAGCTATAAAAATACAATCACTTAAATCAATATCAAAATTGAGATACAAGTCTCTAAATGCATGATTTTGTTCTGGATCTAAAATTTCAAGCATCACAGCACTAGGATCTCCTCGATGATTTGCACCAAGTTTATCTATCTCATCCAGAACAATCACAGGATTCATTTTTTTAGCAGTTGTAAGTCCTGATATGATTCTTCCCGGCATTGCTCCTACATAAGTTCGTCTATGACCTCGAAGCTCATTTACATCTTCCATACCACCGAGTGCTATTCGTACAAGTGGTCGTTTTAGAGCTGTTGCTATAGAGTTTGCTAATGAAGTTTTACCCACTCCAGGAGGTCCTACAAAACATAAAACAGTACTATTTGATTTTTCTATTTCTATTTTTCTTTGCTCAAGTAGCTGTTTTACTGAAAAATACTCAACGATTCTATCTTTTGCTTCTGTTAAAGCATAATGATCTATATTGAGCTGTTCTTCTACTTCATGTATTTCAATTTTATCAAGCGCTTTTTTATCGAAGGGTATCTCTAAAACTTGCTCGATATATGTTTGAATTGTTGCAAAATCTCCACTATCTGGATGTAAACGACTTAGTTTATCTATTTGTTTTCTTACTTCTTTGAATCCAAGTTTTGGCATAAATGGTTTCATTTTTTTGAGCTGTTTTTTAAATGCTAAGATCTCTTTTTCTTTTGTATCATCAGTTCCAAGCTCTTTTTGTATTGTTCGTAGTTGTTCTTTTAAATAGTAATCTTTTTGATGTTTATCCAGTTTTGTATTTACTTTTTTGTTAATTTCATTTTTTAACTTGTAGTTTTCTATCTCTTTTTTGATGTGATCGATGATCCCTAAAAGTCGTATATTTATGTCTTTTTCTTTAAATAGTGTGTACGCTTCATCATTTGTAATCTGAAGTACAGAAGATACTAAGTCTGCTGTTCGTATAGGATCTCCACTTTGTTCGATGGTTTTGATAAGATCAATTGGAAATTTTGTATTTATTTTAGAAAGTTTATCTATATTTATTTTTAAGATATCTAAAATAGCAGCTGTTCTTGTCTGATCATGCTCTTCATTTTGTAAAATATCGACAATACCCATCAAAGGTGAACCGTTTACTATCTCTTTGATTTCAACTCTTTCCAGTCCTTGAAAAAGTACTTTTACTTTTCCATCAGGCAAAGTGATTTTTCGCATGATATTTCCAACAACTGCTACATTATAAAATTCACTTGATTTTTTGTCTGCTGTGTTTTTACTCACGGCTACTGTTATGAGTTTGTTGTTATTCATGGCATATTCTACGGCGTTTATATTTTGTTCATCTGATATAAATATAGGTGCAATCATAAATGGGTATAAAAATATACTTTGCTCCACTAAAATAGGCAATCTATCTGGAAAACTATCGTAATCTGTTAATTTCATATTTCTCTCTTTGTTTATTCAAATATTGCTCTGTACCAAGGTACATCAACATAATCAATATTTTTTGTATTTTCCCAATGGTTACTCGCTTTATCTGCGTAGTATTTTTCTGCTTGAGGTTTGTCAATTCTTCCATACAGTTCTGAGATCTCTGTGTCAAAAACCGATCTACTCATCAATAATCGTGATTTTATATTTTTCACAAGATAGATATATTGTGAATAGGGATATTCTTTTACAAAGGTATCTGTTTCTTGGATTGTTTTTGTTAATAAATCTTGTTCTCGAAACTGATTTTTAAATGCTAGAAAATTTGATTTAATTTTTAAGTATCGGATATAATCTGCATCTTTTTTTAAACTATATCTTTTTAAATATTCATCAAAATAATAGTTTGCCATAGCATAGGCTTCATCTTCCATATGAGTAGTCGCAATGATCATCATAGCACTAGGAAGTAGTGGAGAATTTCTATGTTCAGACTCTAGTGATGTAAATGTATTATCTGCTTGGTCAAGTTGGTAGTTTGAAATTTGATTAATCATTTTGTTATACCAATAAACAGCAGGTTTATTGTACTCTTCTTCTGTTTTTGAAGAACACCCTGTGAAAATATATGCAAGTGATATTGCAAATAATAGTGTGAGAATTTTTTTATGCATGCTAATGTATTCCTTTAAAAATAGATTTTATCTAATCTATCCAAAATGAAAGTTAAAATACTAATGCTAATTAAATATCTTTCACTGCTTCATTAATATTTGAATAAAAAAGTACTTTTTTAAAACAACCATTTTTATCGATTTTTAAAAGCTGTTCTTTTTCCTCTTTATTTAAAATAATCATTGTAACTATCTTTTTGGATTGAAGTTTTTCAACTAAATCCATAAGCGCAAAGATTGCTGTTATGTCGATGAAAGGTACATCTTTGATGTCTATAA
>JBASAI010000337.1:0-7496 GCA_049650525.1 Arcobacteraceae bacterium | reverse complement strand
AAGATAGACAGCTCAAAGGTGATGTAGTTTTTGGAACAGATAAAGAGAGTGATTCTATTTTTAGAAAATATGCAGAAGGTATTCTTACAGATGTATCTATTGGATACAAAGTCAATACAGCAACGATAGAAGAGCGTAAAAATGAGACAGATATCGTTACTGTGACCGATTTTGATATACGAGAATTATCAGCTGTAGGGATTGGTTTCGATAAAGGTGCGACAGTAGGTCGGAATGAAGAAAATTTCGCGGGGGAAATTAATATGAATGAAAAATTAAGAAAAGAGTTAGAAAACCTTAGAAAATCAGTAGATGATTTAAATGATACTCAAAAAGTAAGATTAGATGAACTTTCAAATCTTGAAAAACAAAATGATACTCAAAAAGTAGATACAAAAAGAGTTGCTGCAGATGCTGTAAATACAGAAAGAACAAGAGTGAGTGAGATTCAAGATTTAGTTGCAGGTGGACAAATCACAGCACAAAGAGCTGCAACATTTATCAAAGAAGGAGATGAACTAGATATGGTAAGAAAAGCGATTTTAGATGAAAGATCAAATGACTCAAAAAGTATTGTTATAGGTAATAGTGATGACAATACAAATATGCAAAGATGCATCGAAGATGCGATACTTATGAGAGTTGGATTTACTCCTACTAAAGTAGAAGAGGGTACTGAAAATTTTAGAGGAGCTTCTCTTTTGGATATGGCTAGATCACTGACTGGCTATCAAGGATACGACAGAGCAGAACTTGTTCAAAGAGCTATGAGTACTTCTGATTTCCCACTTTTACTTGGAAATGTAGCAAATCGTGTTATTGCAGGTGCTTTTGATGAAGAGGAGGGTACTTTTGCACTATGGACAGAAAGCGTAGAACTACCAGACTTTAAAACAAGAAATGAAACAAAACTTTCAAACCAAAACGGTAGATTAGAAAAACTCAAAGAGGGTTCTGAAAAGAAAAAGATAGAGTTCACAGAATCAGGTGAATCATGGGCATTGGTATCTTATGGTGCAGAGTTTAAACTCACAAGAGAGATGATCATAAATGATGATCTAGGTGTATTTACAGATATTGTTGCAGAATTTGGTCGAATGGCAAAAAGAACATCAAACGGACTTGTATATGACTACTTACAAAATGCAGGTGACTATACAAATCACAAAATGAATGATGGTAAAAAAGTATTTGATAATACTCACAACAATATGACTGCACCAGGTACTGCACTTTCAAGTGAAACTTTAAGTACTGCAAGAACTGTAATGAGAAGACAAAAAGATGGTAAAAAAGCATTAAATATCTCACCAAAATACCTTTTTGTTGCACCTGAATCAGAAAGAACAGCACTACAAATTTTAAACAGTGAAGCAGATGTAGGGAGTACAAATAGTGGAGTGATGAATCCACATAAAAATAGTTTAGTTCCAATCGTTGATAGTGAATTAGTAGATGGTCCTTGGTATTTAGCCGCTGCAAGAAATACGGTAAAAGTTGGATATCTGCAAGGTACAAATAAACAGCCAATAGTACAACAAATAAATAACAACATCGATGGTGCAGAGTTCAAATGTGTATTTGATTTTGGTGTGGTAGTAACTGACTACCGTGGATTATATAAAAACTTAGGAGCGTAATTATGAGTAAACAAGCTATCGAATATCAAAAAGGTCAAACTATAGATGTAACATTGGATTCTGATGTTGAAGTTGGGGATATCATCCCTTTTGGTACTAGTGCCGTTGGTGTTGCAGTAACTGCTGGTCTATATGGTGAAACTATCGCTGTGGAGTTAGAGAAGATTTGGCAAACAACAGCAGCAACAGCTGATGAGATATCTATAGGAGATACTCTTTATTGGGATGATACTGCAAAAGTGATGACTACTGTATCTACAGACAATACATTTGCAGGTATGGCTACAAGTACAAAAAGTGCAGCAACAGCTGGTTTTGTTTATATAAAAATAAACAGATAATCAAATGAATTTTAAAGAGCAGTTAGAAGAAGACTTATCCATATTTTATAACAATGAAGAGTTCGCAACAACTGCTCTTCATAATGAAAATGAGATAACAGTCATTTTTGATGAAGCCTATGAAGTAGAATCTTCTAAAAATAAGTCAATAACAGTTAGAAGTTCTGAAGGTGAAGCTATAGAAGATGGTGATCGATTAGAAATAGAGGGTATCACTTATACGGTTCAAATTTCAGAGTATAAAGACGATACAAACTTAGAGATGATTATCGGTATTTGGAGCGAATGATGACAGAGCTAGAAGCAAAAGCGTTGATAACGCAAACAGTTGAAGATTTGGTAGAAGGTGAAAAAGTTGCAGTTGCAGAGAGAAAACCATCTAGTAGATTAGAACATACAGTAACTTTTGTAGTTGTATTTCGACACGATGAACAAAAAGAACTAGAAGTTATAAAAGCGATAAAAGATTTAACATTTAAAAAACCAGATCTCTTTTTTGGTGGAACAGTAGTAAATGATAAATTTGATATGCAATCCGTGGCAGTGCTAGTAATAGCAACAATAAAATAAAAAGGAAAAACATGAAAGTAAGAGCATTAAAAGACCTACATATTGAAGGTAAAAAAACAATCCCGACAAATACTATTTTTGACACAACAGATGATAAAAAAAATGTGATCATCTCTGATGAAGATGCAAAAAAACTCATCGAAAAAAATATTATTACAAAAGATTTAACACAAAATACAGAATTAAAAGGAGCTATAAATGTTACAAAATGATAGATACATAGGTGGTGGGAAGTTATTTTTTACACCAAAAGATGGTTCGGAATATGAAATCGGTGAAGTACAAAGTGCAGAGATCGAGATCTCAACAGAAACAAAAGATGCGATGAACAAAGACCAGGTGATAAACAAAAAAGTTGCAAAAGTTGTGACAAGTATATCTGCATCTATCAAGTTTGAAACACAAATTACAAATGCTGCAAATACAGCAATGTTTATGCTTGGATCTGAAGATTCAGAAACTTTTGCAATTGGAGATGATCTTCCAGATGGAACAACCGCAACTGCAGAGACAGTTATCCCTGTTATTACAGCTGGTACAAATCCTCTTATCGAGGGTAGTTTTAAATTTGTAGGTGATGAAGATGGTGACAAAAAACCAGTACTTATAGTGCCTAGTGCAGTGGTTACACCTAGTGGAAGTGTAGGATATATCGTAGATGATTTTACAAAACTTTCTTTCGCTGGCGAAATTTTAGAAGAAGATGGTGTGTTCTATAAAGAATACAGAATGACTGTAGGGTAAGGAATAAATGATGATAAAAACAAAATTTAATATCTCTATTGAAATTGATGATAAACCTTTCTCTATATCTGTTCAAGAGCCTACTAAAAAACAAGTAGAAGAGATGCAAGAAGTTTCTAATAAGTATAAAGGTGAATACGAAAAATTGGATGCTTCTAAAAATGAGCTAAAAGAAGCACAAAATGAATTTGATATTAATAAACAAATTCTTGAATATGGAAAAGTTACTGAAAAAGCTTCTGTTTGGATGGAACAGAAAAAACTTAATAAAAAGATTTTTACACTTAAACCACAAATCACTGAATCTGAAAGAACAATAACTTCTATTAGTAAAATGATAGAAGAGCTGCTTGAAAAAAGATTTGATCTTCTTGTAGGTGGAGCTGATAAAACTTCACTTAAAAAAGAGTGTGACGACAAAGGGATATCTTTTGAAACAATAATTGCTGCAATTGGAAAGTTAGTAGAGAAGCAAAAAGAAAAAAAGTAAATAACATTATCTCTTATCTTAAAACACTAGGTAAGAATAATGGGATATTTAAAGCAAAACTTAACTGTGCGTGGGAGATAGCTATTGCAAATTTAGTAACCCTTGCAGTTAAAGGGAGTATGGCTGGTGTTGAAGTTGAGTACATTATCGTAAAAGATTATAGTGAAAAATACGAGATGGATGTAATAGACACATTTAGATTAGTAAAAACAATAGCTTCAAAAGTTTATAACAAAGAGAAATGATGAATAAAGAACTAAAGATAAAAATAACAGTTGATAAAAATACAGGTGATGTAAAAGTTATCGGTAATGAATTTGAAATGTTAAATCAAAAAACAAAAAAAACTCAATCAAATCTTAGTTCTTTAGACAGCAAGTTATATGGACTTATAAAAACAGCAGGTGGCTTATATGTATTAAAACAAGTGTTTGATGGTATTACTGGCTCACTTTCAAAGATGACAGAAGTAGCGAGTGTATTTGAAACACAACAATCTGTTTTAACGACTCTTGAGGGTGATAGTAGGAAAGCTCAAGAATCGTTTAAGTGGATAAAAGAATTTACATCAAATACACCATATGAGATGCAGAATGTAGGGGAATCATTTTTAAAAGCTAAAGCGTATGGAATAGATCCAATGAATGATACCTTAAAAGTTTTAGGTGATACAGCTTCAGGTATGGGAAAACCATTAATTCAAGCAGTTGAGGCTATGGCTGATGCTATGACTGGTGAAAATGAGAGACTTAAAGAGTTTGGGATAAAAGCAAAAGTATCTGGTGATGAAGTTGCATATAACTGGACTGATACAAGTGGAAAAGCTAAGCATATAGTAGTCGAAAATAATTCCGAAATTATTCAATCAACTTTAAAAGCATTGTTCAACAGCAAGTACGAAGGTGCTATGCAACAGCAAATGCAAACTTGGAAGGGTATGACATCGAATTTATCTGATAATTATACTAACTTTATAAATGACATCGCAAATAATAGCGGTGTATTTGATGGAATGAAGTCTGCTCTTTCTGAAATTAACAAAGGTTTTACAAAAATAACTGATAATAAAGAAGATATGGAAGCCCTTGGAAATATGCTAAGAGGATCAGTTAGTGGTCTTAGTACATTTATAACTACAAGTGCAAGGTTTGCAAATGGAATAAGATTGACTATTCTAGATATAGAAAATGTTATTAGTATTATTGCTCAAAGTGGTAATGCAATGATAGATGATCTTAGTGCTAAATGGCTTACTTTTACTAGAGACTTAAGAGTGAGTATTGTTGAACTGATCGGTATGGATAAAGCAGCAGCGATGGGTATAAATATTGATTTTACATCTCAACAACAACAAATTACAATGCTAGAACAATCAAGTGCTAATTATTTACAGAGTGTAGAAAAAACAACAGTTGAATGGCGAAAGCAAAAAGAAGAAGGACTGAGATTCAATGATTTGATGCTGAATGTTGATGATACTATACAAAATAATTTAAATAAATATACTGAAGCAATAGATAAAAACACAAATGCAAAAAACAATAATGCAAAAAGTTCATTTGGTGAAGATGGCTATAGTTCTGGTACAGAAACAAATACTAAAGATGAACTTAAAGAGATAGATCTAGACTCTAGTGCATACACTACTATGTTAGATGGTCAACTCGCACTTATAGATGCAACAAACACTTGGAATAATAGCTTAGAAGGCACTGCAAAAACAATCGGTAATGTTATGGGTGCTATGAGTATGATGGCTAAGGTTGATATAACCAATAAGAAAAATCAATCAAAAACAAGTGCAAAACTAGCAAAAGAAGAAGCAAAATATGGTGAAGATTCAATAGAGTTTGCAGAAGCTGAAAACGATTATATTATGGAAACATCGGACAATAAAGTCGCAGCAAATGAAGCACAAATGGGTGCTTATTCTGCACTTGCTGGTGCGATGGTCGGAGCGTACGAGCAAGGAAGTGGTGCAGCACTTGCTTTTTCTGTGATTCAAGCTGCGACTGGTATCGCTTCATCTTGGACTGCGATTGCGAATGCGTGGGCGTTACCATTTCCTGCAAATATCCCTGCAGTTGCGATGGTTGCAGCAAATGTTATGCCTATTATTGAGCAGCTTGGTGGAAGTGGTGGTAGCAGTGGTGGAGTGTCTGCTTCTGTTGCAACAGCAGAAGCGAATATCGCACATATAGAAGATACAACAAAACCTATCACAGATAGACTAGATAGACAAATAGAAATATGGGAGGCGTTAGGCTATGGCGGTTCTAGCTTATCCGCTGAAACGAAATTAGCAGAAACCACTTTTAGTAGAGATTTTAAAATAGCAGTAGAAGAGAGTCTAAAAGGTGTTAGTGCAAATTTTGACTTAAGAATTTTTACTAAACAAGGACTAGATAGGGAAGAATACATCGACGCTATGAATAGAATAGATGAAAAAATAGAAGGCAATTTATTTACGGAAACAGGTAGAGGTTCTAGTACTATGAGTGCAAACCACGACTCAAATTTAAACATGGACTTGCTTCGAGAGGGAACAAATTTTCTTGACTTTCTAGTATATGCAGCAGAAGATACATACGCACAAATCGCAATTCTCAAAGACCCAATGGAAAATTGGGGAAGCAAATTGCAAGATTTTGAGACACCTTTTAATTTAGTACTAAACGATATGCTAAATGTAGCAGGTGAATTTGCTGTTGGTATGTTTGATATCGTTGGAGAGTTTGGAGATGCACGAGAAAATTTTGAAGAAATTTACGATGAGTTAACAAATACTAATAAATATGCAAATGCTAAGATTGAAAGTGCCTTTGTAGATTTTAATAAACTTATTGGTAAAAATAGTTATGCAGAGTATTTAGAAAAACAGATAAATGCGATAAAAGAAGTTGAAAGCATTATAGATAAAGATTTAGTAGATTTATTGCTTAGTAGTAGTCCAGGTGATATACAAGCACAAGTTGAAGCCACAAAAGAATTAAGTAGAGTTACTGGCGAAGCTTTTGAAAATGGTATAACAGATGCTCTAAATTATATCGAAAGCATAGAGCTAGTATCTGAAGCGATGATTAAAAGTAGAGAGAATATATCCTCTTTTATGGACTCTTTTCGAAGCGATGATTCTTTAGCAAGATTAAGTGCATCGAATCTTGGAGTAAATCTTGCACAAAATGCTGAACAGCTTTTCTCACAATTTGAAAAATTTCGAAATGATGAACTTGGCTTAACTGATGATAAACTGTCATATCTCGAATCTGCAACAGAATATATCAATTCTAAAAATGAAGAGCTCCTAGAATCACAGCAAAATAATATTCAAACACAGATAGATAGTTACAACGAATATACTAGCACAGTAACTAGTAGTATGAGTACTATAAAAAGTACAATAACAACAATTGACACTATGATAGACAAGCTTCGAGGTGCTTCATCTTCTAGCTATACACTAGATATGTTCTACTCTTCTATAAATGACGCAATGAATTTGTCAAAAACAGATGACTATGCAGGACTACAAGAAGCGATCAAGGATGTATCTTCTTACTCATCTGCTCTGTATAAAACAAGTAATTTTTCTAGTGCTGCAAGTATGGAACTAGCACAAAGTATCGCTGCGAATCAACTCGAAGGTATAGACACAACTTTAGGCACTGAACTAGATTATTTACAACAAATTGCAGATAACACAGCCAATAC
>JBASAI010000336.1:0-8239 GCA_049650525.1 Arcobacteraceae bacterium | reverse complement strand
ATACAATACAGTATTAAAAGCACCAATACCCAACACCCCTAAGAGAAGTAAAATAAAAAAATTCTCTCGTAATGAATTTATTAAAATGGATTTTTTCATAAGCATATATGGAACAAGAGCAACGACGACAATTCCCCACCGTAAAACAGATAAAGTTAATGGATCTATATCATTATGAACATATCGCCCTAAAACAAAGTTACCAGACCAAAATAATACTGCAAATATTAATAAAATATATATTTTCATTTTGAAAGCCCTCCTATTATTTTTATTAACATCATATTCTTCCTTTTGATAATTTATACTTCTGTTTTTCCTATAAAATCTTTTTTGTTTGCATCTGATACAATTTGTTTTGCTAAGTTATCTGTCTCTGTTGCAATATCATGTGTTTTTGATGCAATAAAATTATTGTCTTTTGATTGAGTTTCCAAAGACTTAATTAAATCATTTATTTGTCTAATATTTGATTCTTGATCTTGAGTACCATTGGAAATATCTTCTATCATATCTGTTGTATTCTTAAGGTTTTCTAGAATTTCACTGTACCCTATAATCATTTTATCACTTATACTTTTGCCTTCTTCTGTTTTTATTTTTGCCATTGCAACTATTGATTTTATCTCATTTGCTGCTTGTGCAGAACTTGTTGCGAGGTTTCTAACTTCTTGTGCAACAACAGCAAAACCTTTTCCTGCTTCACCAGCAGTTGCTGCTTCTACTGCGGCATTAAGACTTAATATATTTGTTTGAAATGCAATTTGATCAATAACAGAGATTGCATCATTTATCAGAGTAACTTGCTCAGTAATTCCATTCATAGAAGATACAGTATTTTTTGCTAAATGCAAACCTTCATTAGCCGAATCATCTAATTCATTAGAATATTTAGCTACTTTAGAGATTTTCGAAGAATTATTACTTATTATTGAACGAAGATTTTCAATTGAGGAAACCGTTTTCTCTAAATCTGTCGATGCACTATTTGAACCTTTTTTTAACATAATAACATTCTCAATTAAATTACTTGAAACTTTATCTAATGTTATCCCTGTATCTAATGAGGTTTTTAGTAATTTTGAAATTTCTTCTGTCAAAAAGTTTACATTGTTAATCAGATCAAAAATATCCCCTTCTACTTCTGTATTATTAATTTTTGTTACAAACTTGTACTGACTAAATTCTTTGAGTACATTCAAAATCGAATAAATATTTATTTTAGTTACATCCATCATAGAATTTATTGCTTCACTTAATTTATTCAATTGTGTATTATTTGATTTTTTCGTTATTTTAATATTGAGATACCCTTTTTTAGCTTTTTCTACGAGCATTAAAGCATTGGCAACTACTTCGTTATCTTTATTCAACTCCTCTTCAATTTTTTTTATATTTTCATTTATAACTTTTGACATTAATCCAATCTCATCATTTGAATTAATTTTTATTAAATCTGCACTCACAACCTTTTTATTAAGATATTTAAAAAATTGAAAAAGCCCTTCTTGAAAGTTTTTTAAAGATGTATTAATATTTTTAACAAATAATATTGTAGTTATAATAGCAAAAAGTATTGAAATGAAGGAGATACTCACAATAACATATAAACTATTCTTTTTATCCATAATTGTTTTATTATAAAATTCTAGACCTCTTAGATCTGCTTTACTAGATAATGTATCCAGTTTTTCAAACATTAGTTTATCATGTGGTCCTGCTTCTTCTTCTATTAATTTAGCTGCTAAAGATACATCTCCTTGTATCATCGCATCTGTAACTGCATCTCTTAATGGAACCCATTCAAGAAACTGTTTTTTTGATTCAATCACTTCTAATGTGTCTGGCATAAAAGCTTTTTCAAGAATATCATATAATTTCAATATCTCTTTATCTGTTTTTTTAACAAAAGAAATTGATTCATTTATACTTTTTCCCTGTGTTAAAGCAATATTTTTGACTGCATTTATTTCACCCAAAGCAAGATAACTAATTTTTTTTGTTGTATTTGTTATGATATATGGATGTTTATAAAATTTTAGAGTATTATTTGAGAGGCTGTATGTATTTATAATACTGTATATACTTAGTCCTGTTAATAACGAAATTAACAATGAAAAACCCAGTCCAATTTTCCATACAATTTGCATATTATGTAGTATTTTCATATTAATTTCCTATTTTATTCTATTATAAAACATTTCATTCGCATATTAATCGTTTTATATGGAATTCATCTAAATTACTTCAATCATCATTTTTATACTTAAGAGAACTGTTAATAAAGCAAATACTTTTTTCAAAATACCAACAGGTAATTTATGGGATAGAGTCACCCCAATTGGAGCAGTAAGATAACTTGCAAATGCGATAGATAAAAAAGCAGGAATATAGATATATCCAAGCATCATAGTCTCTATAGATGTATATTCATATCCATTAATAATATAGCCTAATGTGCCAGAAATAGCTAATGGAAATCCTATAGCAGATGATGTCCCTATTGCTTTTTTCATATCTATATTTTGTTTTACCAAGTAAGGGACACTCAGCATCCCACCACCTATAGAGACTAAAGCAGATATACCCCCTATTCCAAATCCTGCAAAAAATTGCCCAACTCTTCCAATAATCTTATGTGTTGGTTCCACTGGCTTCATAAAAAACATTTGTAAAGCGGCATACAACATAAAAAGTGAAAAAAAGATAGATAAATAAAATGCGTTCATAATAGAAGCTAGAAAAGTAAATAGAAAGGTTCCCACAATTACTCCTGGTGCTATCATCCTAAAAAGATCCCAACGCACTGCCTTTTTTTTATGCTGTGCCCTAAAACTAGAGACAGCAGTTACAGCTATAACTGCCATACTTGTTGCCAATGATATTTGAATAACTTGATCGCCTCCAAACTCATGTGAAAGTAAAAAAATTGTTAAAATGGGAACCATTAATCCACCTCCACCTATTCCAAAAAGTCCAGCGATAACTCCAATAAAAGAGCCTAAAAGTAAAAATATCATTATCGATTGTAAATCTAACATCCTTCTCTCCTTATTTTTTATAATACAAAATAGAGTACTATCGGAATAGTAATCAAACTTGATATATTTCCAATAGCAACTATAGAAGCAACACTAATCGAATCGTATTTATATTTCTCTGCCATAATGGCATTTATAACAGCTGGTGGTAAAGCACCAAATAAAATAATCAAACTCGCTTGTAACGATGTATAATCAAAAATATAAATCGCTAATAATGCCATCAATATTCCAGATATAGGAGATAAAAGAGCTCCTAAAAGTCCAATTTTCCAATACTGTAATTCTAAATGTATTAAACGAACACCCAAAGCAAATAATACAAGAGGAATGGAAACTTGAGCCATCATCTTGACAGGTTCTAAAAATATAGTAGGTAAGTGTATATTAAAATAATTAAAAAATAATCCTACTAAAGTTGAAAAAATAACTGGATTCTTAAATAAGCTTACCATATCAAACTTACCACCATACATAGCCACTGCAACGGTAAATTGTCCTATAACCTGTACTAATGATAAAGCAATAGCTAATGCCATTGCTTCTTCTCCAAAAGCAAAAAAAGCTAAGGGAAGTCCTAAATTAATAGAATTGTTAAACATCATAGGTGGTAAAAATGTTCTAGCATTTAAACCCAAAATCTTTACAATAGGATACAAAATAATACCAGAACCAAATACAACTAAAATAGCACCTAAAGAAAAGCTTCCTATTAAATGAATTGAGGGAAGTTTTTCACTTATAAAATAAAACACCATTATTGGTATAAAGATATCCATATTTATTTTATTTGGCATTTCCATATTTATTTTTATTTTTTTAGCATACAAAAATCCTATAAATGCGATAAAGAAAACAGGAAAAATAATAGAAATTATTTGCATTAACAACTATTTATTCCTTAGTATAAAGATATTCCAAAAGTGTTGAGATAGTTCGAGTATATGGTGCATCTAAATTTTGTTCTTCACAATTTCGTATAACAACACCACAAATATCATCAAGTTCTAATACTCTATTAAACTCTCTATCGACAAGCATAGATGGTTTTATTGAATCAAATTTGCTAATAAGTTCATACATCTCATCGACATCATCTTGTGAAATGACAATTCCTTTATTTTTTGCTGCAATTGATGTTTCAACCATTAATCCATATACAATTTTATTGAGTTTATTATGGTTCATAATGATTCCAGTTTTTACTTTTAATAAAGCACAAATTGCATTTATACCATTATTTATAATAAGTTTTTTCCACAATTCCAAATGTATATTTTCTGATATATATGTAGGTATTTGAGCATTATTAAAAGTAGTTTGTAATTTTTTGAGAAAATTTGTATTTTCTTTGGTTTTATCAATAAATCCAATTATAGTTTCTGCATTTCCTACTGCTTGTATATAGGAAGGACTTACAATATGAGCACCTATTTTTCGTGTAAGTCCCCCAATAATATATTCAGGATTAAAATACTCTAAAAGAATCTCCTCATTTTCGACACCATTTTGAAGGGAAAGAATATAAGGTGTTTTCTCATAATTAGCAAACCATTTCTGTAGTTGTTCTGCTAATTTTGGTGTTGAAGTTGATTTAGTGGTAATAATAACAGCATCATAACTAAAACTATTAAGTTTTATTATTTCTTCTAATGTATTGGAGAATACGGTATGATTATAATTAAATTCTGGGTGCTGCAACTTCAAACCACTTTGCTGTAAGGCTTCTAAGTGCTTCCCTCTTGCTACAAAGACTACTTCGTTGTCAGCTTGAAGAAGTCTTGCACCAAAATAAGAGCCTATACCACCAGCACCCAAGATTAAAAATTTCATCTATTCTTTCCTTTTATTTATTTTCACTAAAAAAGTTTAATAATAAAGTATTAAATCTTTCATTATGCTCAATTTGTGTCCAATGACCACATTCACCAAAAATATGTAATTGTGATGTTTTAATTAATTGATTTAATCTAATTGAATTTTGAACAGGAATAACCTTATCTTCTCGACCATGAATAATTAAAGTCTCTTTATCAATTTTTTTAATATCATTTTCACAACTTTCCATCGAATCAACACCACTTTGTCTAGGAGCTGGAAACATTGCAGAAAAAGATTCTTGGAAGCCTGGACGGATACTTGCTTCGTATCTCATTTTTGCTAAATCATCAGTTACTATACTTCTATCATATGCAAAAATATCAAGTAGCTCTTTCATATTTTCAATACTTGGAGTGTACCCCCATGCTTTATCTAATCCATAAGTTAAATCAAAGTACACTCCAACAGCACCCATTAAAACAATTTTATTAAATCTATCAGGATATTTAATAGCTAAAGCCAAAGCCAAAGCACCACCAAATGAATTACCCACAAGATTAGTTTTTTCTATCCCTAAAGCATCCATCAAATCAATTGTTTGTTGTACCCATGTATCCATATCATATGAAACTTTTGCAGGTCTATCTGTATACCCAAAGCCAACCATATCAGGAGCAATTACTCTAAATTTTTTTGCTAATGCTGGCATACATAATCGCCAGTTGGCGAAAGCTGATACACCTGGACCGGAACCATGTATAAATAGAATTACATCCTTCCCTTCACCTAAATCATGATAATTCGTCTTAAAATTTCCTGTCTTGATACTTTTTGCTATTTCAGGGTTTGACATTTTTTTCCTTTATTTTAATTAATATATAATTGTAATGAAATCTATTCGCAAATTATTCGCATTTTTGCAAATACTCTTTAAAAAAACGAAAATATTGCGATTTATTATCGTTATACTTAACAATAAAATAAAAAGGATTTAAAATGTCAAGAATGAAACCTCTTCCAACGGATTACAATGAAAAAGAGCTTAAAACTACTTTTGATCATTTCAATAAAACATTAGGTTTCGTACCAAATAGTTTTTTAACAATGCAAAGACGTCCCAAAATAGTTACTGCTTTTACACAATTAAATGGTGCAATATTTTCTAAAGATGGTATAGTAGATTTAGGTTTTAAAAGATTAATTGGTCATATGTCAAGTTTTGCTTCAGGATGTCAATATTGTAAAGCACATACAGCAGTTAGTGCTTCAAGGCATGGCATTAGTACTGAAAAACTTGAGGCTATTTATGAATATAACACCAGCCCTTTATATTCGGATAGAGAAAGAATTGCTTTAGATTTTGCACTTGCAGCTGCTAGTGTACCAAATGGTGTTACTGATGAAATGTATGAAGAACTAAACTCTTTTTGGAATGAAGAAGAAATAGTTGAAATATTAGCAGTTGTTGCTATGTTTGGCTTTTTAAATAGATGGAATGATTCAATGGGTACTCCACTAGAAAGTGAACCTAAAGATCTCGCCTTAAAACATTTGGATGGATTTACGGTAGGTAAACATCAGTAATTATTTAGAGTATCTAAGTAGGTACTCTAGAATATTCTAATTACAGAAAAAACTCTTTTGCTAAAAGTTCATAAGATTTTTTTCTATCTGCAAAAGAATAAGTTACATTTACAATCATAATTTCATCAACACCATATTCCATAGCTAAATTTTCAATTTTTTCTCTACACTCTTTTGGGGTTCCTAAAATCATTGAATTTAAAGTTTCTTGATAATATGCTTTATCTTCAATACTTAACTTTTCATATAATTTTTTTACATTCTGTGGACTTTGAAAACCGTCTCTTGTGGTATGTCTAAATGCTTGTACTTTCCAATAGGTATGAGAACTTGCAATTTCTATAGCTTCTTCTGTTGTATTTGCACAGATACACGCAACTGCTATCATAGCTTTTGGCTTCATAAAATTTTTCGAGGCAACAAAATTATTTCTATATGAGTCCATTATTTGTCTCGGTCTCTCATGTGTTCCTATAAAAAGTGCCAGACAAAATCCAGCACCAAGTTTACCTGCAAGTACACTACTTCCATCACTTGATCCCAATAGATACACAGGAGTAGAATAGGTACCTTTAGGTGATAAGTTTACTCCATGAAAATAGTCATCTTCTGGAACTGTATCATCTAAATAGTTTATTAAATCATAGGCTTTATTTGCATAATCCTCTGTATGAGCATTATGCAAAGCTCGTGCTGCTAAAAAGTTAGCTCCACTTGCTCGTCCAATTCCAAGATCTATTCTATTGTTATGCAAAGCATTTAAAGTATTAAAAGTTTCAGCCACTTTAAAAGAGCTGTAGTGATTAAGCATCACCCCACCACTTCCAACTCTTATTTTTGATGTTACATTTGCAATTGAATTTATCATGATTTCTGGATTTGCACTTGCATACCCAGGAGTATCATGATGCTCAGCACACCAATATCTAAAATAACCAGCTTTTTCACATGCTTTTGCAAGTTCAATAGTATCAAACAAGCCTTCTTTTGATTCTTTTCCATCGTGTATTGGAGATTGGTCAAGAACACTTAATTTTAATGAAGACATTTGATTTTCTATCTACCCATCTTTTTTACACTTTGTCCTGCAATTCCAAAGTGTTGTTTTGGCATTTCATTTAAAATAACCCGTACATTTTCTATTGGAGCATCTATTGCTTCATGAATTGCAAGAGTCACCTTTTCTATAAGTTTCTCTTTTTGCTCATCACTTCTTCCTTCAACTATATTTATTGTAGCTATTGGCATATTATCTCCTTAAGAAAAATTTTAAACAAATTTCATGGATAATGATCCTAAGTCTTGAAACTTAACCGTTACATTATCACCTTTTTTTACACTCATAGCAGCTGTAATTGCACCTGAAAGAATATATGAACCAGCTTTTAAAGTCTCACCTCGTTCACCTATCATATTTGCAAGCATCGCTATAGCCGTTGCTGGATGTCCTAATACTGCAGCTCCCGCTCCTAGCTGAACAACTTCTCCATTGATTTCCATTACAACACCAAGTGTTTTAAGATCAAGATCTTTAATATCTCTCATTCTTCCACCTGTAACATATCTTGAAGATGAAGAGTTATCTGCAATAACAGATTTTAAATCAAATTTAAAGTCTTTATATCTTGAATCGATAATCTCAACAGCAGGCATTACAAAATCAGTAGCAGCTAAAACATCGCCAATGTGACAACCCGGTCCTTGTAAATTATCTTTTAAAACAAAAGCGATTTCAGCTTCTACTTTTGGATGAATTAATTCATCAATTTCGATTTCAGCCCCATAACCATATG
>JBASAI010000335.1:0-10254 GCA_049650525.1 Arcobacteraceae bacterium | reverse complement strand
CAACTCTCTACTTGTATAGTGGTGCGAACGGTCGGAATTGAACCGACACTCCGAAACCGGAATTGGATTTTAAGTCCAACGCGTCTACCTATTCCGCCACGCTCGCACATGTTCTTGAAAATGAATTCAAAGGTATATATAAATAAGTTTGTCTTTCTTATTTAGTGGCGGAATTATAATAGATTTTTTTACTTTTGTCAAGCTTATTAAAAAAAACTTGATTAATTTGCAAAATTTCACAAATTAATCAAAATTAAACTATAATATAGAAAATAGAAACAATTATAGATGTAAGGATTATTATGAGAAGTGATGAAGTAAAAAAAGGGCACGCACGTGCTCCTCACAGAAGTTTATTTAGAGCTACTGGATTAAAAGATGAGGATTTTGATAAACCATTTATTGGAGTTGCAAACTCTTTTATTGAAGTTATCCCTGGACATTTCTTTTTAGATAAAGTAAGTGCTATCATTAAAGATGAAATTAGAAAAAATGGTTGTGTACCATTTGAGTTTAATACAATTGGAGTAGATGATGGTATTGCGATGGGACATGATGGTATGCTTTTTTCACTTCCATCAAGAGAGTTAATTGCAAACTCAATAGAGACAGTTATGAATGCACATAAATTTGATGCGATGATAGCTATACCTAACTGTGATAAAATCGTTCCTGGTATGATTATGGGAGGATTAAGAGTAAATGTACCTACAGTATTTGTATCTGGTGGTCCAATGGCTAAAGGTTATGCAAAAGATGGTACACCTATAGATTTAGCAACAGCATTTGAAGCAGTTGGAAAGTTTGAAAATGGTGATATCACTGAAGAAGAACTTACAGATATCGAATGTAATGCATGTCCAAGTGGTGGATCGTGTTCTGGTATGTTTACAGCAAATTCTATGAATACACTTATGGAAGCTATGGGTATCGCACTTCCTGGAAATGGAACTATTTTAGCACTTACAACTGAGCGAGAAAATTTATATCGAGCAGCTGCAAGAAGAATCTGTGAATTAGCAAAATTAAGTATGGAAGATAAAGAACCATATAATATGAAAAATATCCTAAATGAAAATGCAGTAAGAAACGCATTTGCCGTTGATATGGCAATGGGAGGATCTTCAAATACTGTTTTACATATGTTAGCGATCGCAAAAGAAGCAGGGGTAGACTTTGAACTTTCAGACATAAACGCAATTTCACATAAAGTTTCACATATTGCTAAAATTTCTCCATCTAAAACAACTATACATATGCAAGATATCGATAAAGCTGGTGGCGTTAATGCTGTAATGCATGAGATGGATAAAAGAGGCGGAATTTTATTTGATAATCTTACAATTACTGGTGAAACTATAAAAGAAAGAATCAAAGATGCTGAGATCAAAGATACAGATATTATTCACACAATTGATAATGCGTATAGTGAAGTTGGTGGATTAGCTATTTTGTATGGAAATTTAGCAAAAGAGGGTGCTGTTATAAAAACAGCAGGGATTACAGGTGAGCGAGTGTTTACAGGAACTGCTGTTTGTTTTAACTCACAAGATGAAGCGATCGCTGGTATTTTAGCTCATAAAGTACAAGCTGGGAATGTTGTGGTGATTCGATATGAAGGTCCACGAGGTGGTCCAGGTATGCAAGAGATGTTAGCACCTACTAGTTTGATCATGGGTATGGGACTTGGGGCTTCTGTTGCTCTTATTACTGATGGTAGATTTTCAGGTGCTACAAGAGGTGCTAGTATTGGTCATGTTTCCCCAGAAGCTGCAGAGGGTGGATTGATCGGATTACTTGAAGATGGTGATGAGATTCATATCGATGTGGATAAATATATTTTACAAGCGAACTTATCTGATGAAGTTATCGCTGAGCGAAAACAAAAATTTGTTTCTTTGAAAAAAGATATCAAATCAAGATGGTTACAACAGTATCGAGCATTGGTTACAAATGCAAGTAATGGGGCTATTTTAAAAACAGATTTAGATTAAAAAAGAAATCTTTTAAATTATAAGAGTTTAAAATCTCTTATAATTTGTTTAATAAGAATATCAAATTTTTTGATGATAGTTTTATCTTCTAACCCAACCTTAAGTTGTTTTAAATTTTTAAGCATAGGCATTAATTTTTTCATTGATTTCTCACTGAGTTCTTTCCCTCCACATACATTAGAATTCATCTCTAAAAATATGAGTACTAGTTTTTGATTTCCTAAAAGAGCAGCATAAGTAATTGGAAGTATTCCGGCATTATCAATGATATTGATAGTCTGAGGAGAAATAGCATAAATCTTTTTAATGATCGAATATTTCTTTGCCCAAATAGCATTATGAATAACTGTTCTTCCTTGATGATCTTGTATACTATAATCAAAAAGTACAATTTTTGTTAAAATATTAAATAGTTTCTCATTACAGTTTGTTCCAACTATTTTGTGAAGTACAGTCCATCCAAGACTATCTTGATAGTTTCTTTCTATTTTATTGCTGAGTAGATAACTCAAATTATTTTGAAATTTTTCCAGTGAATCATCGTCTGTTTTATCTTCTTCAAAAACTTTGAGAATGTATTCATAAAAAATAGTATGATTTGCTTTATTTCTAGTGTTTATTTGTAGACCAGATTTAATATAAAGTTTAAATAGTAAAAAATGATCATATAATAATGGCTTGAAAAATAATGGTTCGCCTGTAGAGTCTAAATAGTTTAGGCTTTCTTCTTTATCTCTTTGATCTAAAAACTCTTTGATAAGGCGAACATATTGTCCCTTTGGATTGATCTTTTTGATTATCTCTTTGTTTGTAAGAAGTTTTGTTCCAGAATTATGTAATACAATACTATTAAGAATTTCATAAATAGTTTGACCATCTTTATTTCTGATGGTTGGATTAGCTCCATAATCTAGTAGAAGTAGAATGATATCAAGCTCTTTAATCCCTTCAAAAATAATAAGATTTAATACAGTGTCTCCATCATCGTTGATAATATTTGGATTAATCCCTCCAGATAACAGAAAAGAGACAAGATCATAGTCACATAATCGTATAGCATTAAACAATCCACTTTCATGGTTTTTTTCAATAGCATTTATATTTCCACCATGTTGGATCATTTTTTTAGAAATTCTAAGAAGACTTTCTCTTCTGTTTTTTTCATCAACAGATAAAGAGGATGATAAAGCAATTATTTCCATAAGTATTGTTTGGTCATTTTTCGTTTTTTTATTTACATCTGCTCCATTTTCTAATGCAATATCAACGAGCTCCTCACCTTTTATACCTCTTAGTGCTGTATTTAAAAGATAGGATTCCCCTTTTTTGTTTTTTATTGTCGGATCAACACCTGCAATGAGTAATTTTCTTGCAATATTATCATCTTTTATCACTTCAATATTATGCATAATACTATTACCATCTTCATCTAAAAGATTTAAGTCTAAACTTTTTAGATTTAAAATATATTCAAGAAATGATGCGTCACCATATGCAATTGTATCATAGAGTAGATTACGATTTTTATTATCTATATTATTGATATTAGCCCCATGATTTATGAGGATTTTTGCCATTTCATTATGACCATGTATCACAATATTTTGAAGGATTGTTCTGCCTTCCATATCTCTTTGTTCTAAGTTTATAACATTTTTATCAAGTATTTGTGTGACAATTTCTGTGTTTTTCTTTTCTATAGCAAAGTGCAGCGCCGTTTTGTGATCTTTGTTGATGAGAGTTAGATCAGCGTTGTGATCAATCAGCCATTTGGCCGATTTTGTTTTTGAAACTTTGAGACATTTGATGAGGAATGTATCGGAATTTTTATCTTTATGATTAATATCAATCATCTCATCAAGGAGTCCATTTTCTAGCCATTTTTCATTGATTTCATCTTGAAGAAGTTCTTGTAAATAAGTAGTGTTATTGTATTCTCTTTTGAAGAATTTATTTAACATATCACTTTCCAATGTAATAGCTCTTCTGCATACATTGGAACGACTTTTTCTTTTTTAAATTCATAAAAATTTGGCACTTCAAAATCTTCTTTTACTAAAGTTACAGTTTTTTTAGATGGTTTCATATCATAAATTACACAGGCATTATCAGATAAAAACTTTTGTAAATTGTCTAATTTATCATGTTTTTCAAATAGCTGTACAAGAACTTGAATAGCAATTGGTGATGTAAAAACTCCAGCAGCACAGCCACAATTTTCTTTTGCATGTTTTGGATGCGGTGCACTATCACTTCCAAACATCACTTTTGGATGACCTTCCAATGCTACTTTTAATAACGCATCTCTATCAACTGGTCTTTTTGCTATTGGTTTACAAAATAGATGTGGCTGAAGCATTCCTCCTGCAACATCATCTAAAGTGATGATAAGATGGTGTAAAGTAATAGTCGCATATAAGTTGTCAAATTTATCGAGCATATCAACAGCTTCTTTTGTTGTGATATGTTCCATAATGATGGTGAGTTTTGGAAAAGCAGTTGCGAGGGCTTCATAGACACTCATAAACTCTTTTTCTCTATCCATAACAAAACCATTTGTTTCTCCATGAACACATAATGGTATATTTAATTCTGCCATAGCATTAAGAGTAGGTGCAAGAGCATCTGTATCGATAGTTTTCACACCATCTTCACTGTTTGTTGTGATACCTGCTGGATAGAGTTTTATAGCTGATATCTCATCTTTTACATCTGCTAAAAATTCTTTTGTATAGGGTCTTAGAAATAATGTCATAAATGGAGTAAAGTTATCTGTTGTATCAATAGCATCAAGGATTCTATTTTTATAAGCAATAACAGCTTCTTTTGTATCAATAACTGGTACAAGATTTGGCATGATAATTGCGCCTGCAAATGTATGTGAAGTTAATGGAGCAACCAAATTAAGCATATCGTGATCTCGTAAGTGTAAGTGCATATCAAATGGACTAGAAAGTGTAAATTTTTTCATTTCGTATAAATCCTCAAATAATTTTATGGGTCATTATAACAAAATAATATTAGAAATAAGAAAAGTGTTAGCTAGCTTCTAAAATATCTTTCGCGTTTTTAACAAGGATAGTTTTAGTTGGAATATCTACAGATATAATATAATCATCAATATAGGGGAGTAAAAAGCTATTTGCAAATTTTTCTTTTGTAAGTTTTTCATCTGTTGTGATCATAAGATAATCGCTTAAAGGCATTCTTTCAATATCACCTACAGTACCTAGTATTTGATCATTTTCTTTAATAATACAATCAATCATATCGAACCAAAAAAATTGTTTTTCTTTGAGATTGCACATCTTTTTTGATTCTTCTTTAGAAACAAAAAGTTGTCTATTTGTAAGTTTTTTGGCAGCTTCTATTGTGTCGATACCAACGAATTTTACTACGCTACTTGCAGTATTATAGCTCTCGATTATTAATTCTTGATTTTTATCAGTGATAAGTTTTGTATCTTTTTTAAATTGTTCAGGAAAATCTGAATCTATGTGAAGTTTTTGTTGCCCTTTTAGACCAACTGTTTTACCAAGTTTTGCTATATAAATTTTATCCATTATTTTGCTACTACTTGTATTTTATAAGAGTTTCCATCTTTTGCTTTACAACCATTTAAAATAGTTTTAATAGCATTGATCATATTCCCATTTTTACCGATGAGTTTACCGATGTCGTTATTATTAGCCATTATAGTTATCTCAAAAAAAGCATCATCAATTTTACTTGATGACACTTCGATATCTTCTGGATAATTAACTATCATTTTTGCATATGTAGAAACGAAGTCAGTTACCATGATGATTATTTTGAAATATTTTTTGTAAGCTTAGCTACTTTTTCAGAAGGTTGAGCACCAACACTTAACCAGTAAGCAAGTCTCTCTTCATCAATTTTGAACTCTTTTGGTTGTGATACTGGGTTGTAGTAACCAATTGATTCAATCCAACCTGAATCTCTTCTTTTTCTGCTATCTGTTACAACGATTCTGTAAAATGGTTTTTTGTTTCTTCCCATTCTTGTTAGTCTAATTACTGTCATTTTGTTTCCTTTAAATTTGTTTTGTTAACTTGGATGTCAAGTGCTAAATATTAGTTTGACATTTTTCTAATATTTAGCACTTGACACGAGTATCTTTATGGTGTTTTTATTTATCTAGGTATTTGTGGCATTCCACCTTGACCGCCCATTTGGGACATCATCTTTTGCATATCTTTCATGCCACCTTTTCCAGACATTTTTTTAGCCATTTTCGCTGCATTTTTGAATTGTTTGAGGATTTTATTTACTTGAACTTCTGATAACCCAGCACCTTTTGAAAGTCTTCTTTTACGAGAAATATTTATCAGACTAGGAGTTTCTCTCTCTTTTTGAGTCATTGATCCAATCAAAGCTTTGATTCGTACAATCTCTCCAGAGTTTTCAAGATCCATATCTTTGAGTTGGTTTGCCATATTTCCCATACCTGGAATCATTCCTAGTATAGATTTCATAGAACCCATCTTTTTCATCATATCAAGCTGTTCTAAAAAGTCTGAAAAGTTAAATTCACCTTTTCTTATTTTCTTAGTAACTTCTTTTGCTTTTTTCTCATCGATAACAGCTGCTGCTTTTTCAGATAAACCCTCGATATCACCTGCACCCATAAGTCGAGAGACGATTCTATCTGGAATAAATGGTTCAAGGTCAGGCATCTTTTCACCATTACCTATAAATCGTAATGGAACTTGCACTTGATGAGCAATAGAAATAGCAACACCACCTTTAGTATCACCATCAAATTTAGATAAGATAACTCCATCGATACCAATTTTTTCTTTAAAAGTAGTTGCAGTTTTTGTAGCATCGTGACCTGTTAATGAATCTGCTACATAAAAGATCTCATCAGGTTCTACTGCTTTTTTTACTTGTGCTAACTCATCCATAAGCGTGTCATCGATAGCCAGTCGACCAGCAGTATCTATAAAAAGTACATCATATAAACCCTCAAGAGCTTTTTTCTTTGCATTCTTTGCTATTATTACTGGGTTTGTTTCATTTTCTTCAAAGTATACATCTACTTCTATTTGTGCACCAATTTGTTTGAGTTGTTCAATGGCTGCTAGTCTTTGTAAATCAGCAGCTGCTACTAAAACTTTTTTATTTCGTGTTTTTAAATAGTTTGCAAGTTTTCCAGTTGTAGTTGTTTTACCACTTCCTTGTAAACCTGTCATAAGTATCGTAGTTAGTGGTCCTTTGTTGCTATAAACAAAGCCTTGATTTCCTGTTGTTGTAAGTATTTCTGTAAGTGAATTTTTTAAAGCTTTTAAAAATGAATCTTGACCGATCCCATTTTCTTTTGTTTCTAATTCTATTTTTACTAAGAGTTCTTTTGTAGTTTTGTGGTGCACATCTGATTTGAGTAATGATTTTTTAAGCTCACCAATAGCTCTACTTAAAGCTTTTGCATCATCTTGATGTCTTATTTTTCCGACAACATTTTTAAATGAACTGGTTAAATTATCAAACACTCTACTACTCCTAATTTTTGTAAGTTTGGGATTATATAAAAAATAGTATTAAATATAACTTAAGCAAAAACTAAATAAATACCTCAAAAAGCTTTATTTAAAAGGTTTTTAAGATTATTGTGATGTTTGGATTCAGTGTATATTAAGTTTAAAAGCTTGTTTCTATTTTTTCTCTTTGTTCAAAATAGCTACATTTTGTATAGCCAATCTCGTTTGCTAATGCTGTTGCTTCTTCATATTTAAATCCAACTTGATCAACACTATGTGCATCACTTGAAAAAGTTATAGGGATATCAAGCTCAAAACAAAGTTCAAGTAATTCTTTTGATGGGTATTGTTCTGCTATTGGTTTTCTGTATCCTGCTGCATTTATCTCTACAACCATATTTGCTTTTTTTATCTCTTTGAGAGTATCGAGAGCTAATAGTTTGATATCTTTTTTTGGTAAAAATTTAAATACTTTGATGAGATCGAGATGTCCAACGATATCAAACTTACCACTTTTTGCCATATTTTTAATAGCTAAAAAATAATCTTCCCATATTTTATCGATATCTGTGTGTTGATAGTGTCCAATAAACTCAGGATTGTCAAATCCCCATTGTGCTCCATTTTGCTTCAAAAAATGAACACTACCGATAAGATAATCAACATTTGCATTGAGGACTTCAGGTAACATATAATCACCCTCTAAATAATCAACTTCATATCCTAAAAGAATTTTGATATCTTTTTGATATTTTTGTTGTAAAAGTTTGACATCATTTTCATACAATTCTTTATCTTGAAGTTGTAAACGATACTTTTCATCAAAATGCATCGGAGCATGTTCGCTAAATCCAAAGATATCAATCCCCAAAGAAATCGCTTTTCCTATATATTGTTCAGTTGTTCCTGTTGCGTGATTGCAAAGTGTTGTGTGATTGTGAAGGTCTATTCTCATATCTTTCCTTTTAGCTTAATATTCCAGCTCCCAAAATAGCTGTACTTCTTTCAATCGCATATTCTCTTTTGCCATTGATAATATCATATTTCCAGATTGGAGCATTTGCTTTGAAGTCTTCGACAAATTCATCAATGAGTTCTAATGCGACTCGCCTTTTAGGAGAACACACTCCTGCTATATAAGAGCTTTGATGATTTAAAACATCGCCACGACTATGTGCCATAAGTACGATAGCATTTTTTTCTTTTGCTTTTTTTCCCCAAGATTCAAACCATGAGTTTAAAATGGGTTCATAAATATCAAAACTCAATCCATCTATCTCATTTTCATCTCGGACAACCCCTACAAATGTGATAATCGCACCATAATTGGAAAGCCTAAAATTTTCATACCAGTTGTTTGTTATCTGTTCAACTGGCAAATTTCCGTCAAATAATTCTAAATTTTTCAGTTGACTCATCTTTAATCATCCACCACAAACAGGAGGAAGTAGTGTGATTTTATCACCATCTTTGAGCGGAGTATTTTTGTCATTTATTAAAACATCATTTATGGCACAAGCACTATTTTTGAGCCATATAGAGATCTCATCATCTTGTTTTAAAATTTCACTTAATTGATTTAAGTTTGAGATATCTAAAGTTAATGGTTGTTTTCCAATTGGTCCTAAAAATTCTACTGTAATCATATTAACTCGCTTTTTATTAAAGATAAGTTATTATATCTAAAATAAATTAAGGATATTCAAATAAATGATTTTTGCAAAAATAGACTTTATTAATTTACTCCCCTTTTATGTATTTATCAAAAAAAACATTCATTCATCTCAACTCAAACAAATCTTTGAGTATAAAAAATCATACCCCTCAGCTATCAATAAAAAATTTATAAAAAGACAAATAGATGCTGCATTTATAAGCTCAATAGCTTCAAGAGGAGCAAAATCTCTTGATATTGGGATTGTGGCACAAAATGAAGTGTTGTCTGTTTTAGCAGTAGAGGGAAAGTATGAAAAAGATTATCAGTCTGATACTTCAAATGCTTTGGCAAAAGTTTTAGGAGTTGAAGGAAAAATTATTATTGGAGATAAAGCATTACAATATTATCACAATAATAAAGATGAAAAAATCATTGATTTAGCCCAAAAATGGAGAGAGACATATGATCTTCCATTTGTATTTGCACGATTATGTTTTAATAAAGATGAAAAAATATTACGAAAATTAGTAAAAGAGTTTGTAGAATATGAAGTAAAAATACCACAATATATTTTGAAACAGTATATGCTTCGATCAGGACTTAGTGCTAAACAGATCAAAGAATATCTATCAAAAATAAGTTATAAAATATCCTATAAAGAAAAAAGATCTTTAAAACTATTTTTTAAACTTGCAAAAAAACAAGGAATATAAAATTGGGAATATTTGATTCGATACTTTTGGGTATTATAGAGGGGTTTACAGAATTTTTGCCTATTAGTTCTACGGGGCATTTGATAGTTGCAAGTGAATTTTTAAATATCAATCAAGATAGTGTAACCAACGCCTATCAAGTGATCATACAGTTTGCTGCTATTTTGGCTGTAGTTTTAAACTATAAAGAGAAGTTTACTTATAAAAAAATAGAACTTTGGAAAAAAATCACACTTGCTTTTCTTCCTATTGGGATTGTAGGTTTTTTATTTGTAAGTCAGATAAAAGCGATGTTTGATATCAAAATTGTGGCGATTATGTTTATCATTGGAGGGGTCATTTTCTTAATTGTTGAGCGATTTTATAAAGAGAGTGATGAACATATAGAT
>JBASAI010000334.1:0-2531 GCA_049650525.1 Arcobacteraceae bacterium | reverse complement strand
GTTCATAGCGTGTGAGCATATCAACAATTGACTCTCTTGTAAAATATTCTTGTATTGTTTTTTGTAAGTTCATATATGTATTTTAGCTTGTTTTTCTTATTATTGATTTAGAAATGAACAATCATTTCAAAGTGTATTTGTTTGTTAAAGATAACTTTAATTGATTTATTTTCAATTAATTTAATAATATTTAATTAAATTAATTGAAAAAAGATTGAATTAAAGGTACCATACATAATATAAATTTTTAGGAATATTTATGAATTGGAAAAATAAAGCTAAAACAATGATTAAGTCAGAGTTAGCTAAAAACGATATGGATTATATAGAATTATCTAAACGACTTAAAGAAATTGGGGTAGAAGATAATCAAATTAATTTGGCTAACAAGATAAACAGAGGTACTTTTAGCTTTTTATTTGCACTACAAATATTTGAAGTTATAGGACTAAAAAATTTAAGACTTAAGGATTAATGATGACCAAAAATGAAAAAAGATTTTGGGATATACTTTCAAACCTTTTTATTGGAGCAGAAGTAAAAGGTAAATCTGGATTTATTAGTTTAATGAAAGCGAAACAATCGTATTTTAAAAAAGTAGAAAAAGATTTACACCAATATATTAATGAAAAAACCAAAGATAATAATACTTTTAAAGAAGAACTTTATGATAAATTATACAGTTTTTTTCATAGGTATTTTAGTGAATCAGGATCAATATACTATACCTACACACCTCTGTTTTACAAGATTTACACAAAAGCATATAGTAATAATATATTAGAAAATCAAACTTATTCTACAGATTATGAACAAATAATAAGCAATAAAGAAGATACCTCACTATTTTATAAAACTCAAATGCTTTATTATGTGAAATCAGATAAAATTTTTAAAGATCTTGAAATAGAAATAGATGGTTATAAATATATATTTGATGTTTCAAATATGGAAGGGAAAAAGGCAAATGAAAAAAAATCTCTTGTTTACAAGCTGGAAAATATTGAAAAAAAGAATTTATCTTTTAGTGTGACATACTCTGAACGAGGAAAAAAAACAAAAATGAATGAAATACTTAAAGCTATAAAAAATGAAAAATTATCTCTAAAAGAACATGACTTTTCAAAAGCTATTAAGGTATTTGAGAAGCAATCAAATATAGACTATTTTATTAATAAAGATGCAAAAAAGTTTCTAACAGAACAACTTGATATGTGGATATATCAATATATGTTTTCACAAGAGAGTGATTTTGATATACAAAGATTTGAACAAATTAAAACTATAAAAGGCATAGCATTAAAGCTCATAAACTTTATATCGCAGTTTGAAAATGAACTTGTAAAAATATGGAATAAACCAAGATTTGTAACCAATAGTAATATCGTTGTAACCTTAGATAAGCTTGAATCCAAAGGGTATACTATAGATAAGTTAGAAAATCATAAAGGATATAAGTCTCAAAAAGAGGAATGGGAAGAGTTAGGAATAAGTAAAAAAGACAATCTATTTGATAATAAATTTTTACCTTTTGACACAAAATTTTTTCCTGATCTGAAAGATGAAATAGAGTCATTATTTGATGAAGACGAGTTTAATGGACTTTTAATTAAAAGTGAAAATTATCAAGCTTTAAATACAATTCTACCTAGATTTAGAGGTAAAGTTGATGTAATATATATAGATCCACCTTACAACACTAAGGATGATGAATTTATTTATCAAGATAATTATAAAAATAGTACATGGCTTAGTATGATGAGCGATAGGCTAAAATTATCAAATAATTTCTTAACTAAGAAGGGGAACTTCTTTTGCAGTATTGACGATAATCAAATGGCTCAATTAAAGATTTTGAATGATGAAATATTTGGAAAGAATAATTTTATGGGGAATATTGCTTGGGAATCAAAAACTAAATCTCAAAACACAAAAGACTCTTACAATAAACTTCACCCAAAAATAGAATACATATTAAGTTATTCGAACAATAAAAAACCTAGATTTAATTTAGAAGTTATAGGAAAAAAAGATTACCCATTAATTGATGAGAATGGTGATCCTTATAGAATACAAAGAGCAGAGCAAGATTCATTAAGTAGACCTCACGCAGCACAATCAATGGTCTATCCAATATTAGGTATCTTTCCAAAAGAGGGTAAGTGTTGGAAGTTTGGAATAAGTAAAAAAGATGATTGGGAAAAAGAGAATAGAATTGTTTTACAAGATAATTATCCTTGTATTATTTTTAGACCAGAAGATGAAATACAAGATAAAACAAAACCTTTCTGGGGATTTTTTTCAAAAGATGAAGGAACAGCAGAAACAGGTAAAAAAGAACTAAGCAATATGTTGACTCATACATTAGATACGATTAAGCCAGTCAGTGTAATTAAAAAACTGATTTTTCATAGTTCAAATAAAGAAGATATAATAATGGATTATTTTTCAGGGAGTGGTACAACAGCAGAATCAGTAATAAGGTTAAATAAAGAAGATAATGGCAGTAGGAAATTTATACTTGTAGAGAT
>JBASAI010000333.1:0-8911 GCA_049650525.1 Arcobacteraceae bacterium | reverse complement strand
TAAATAATTTCTGCTGATGTTTGCCCTTTAATCGCAAAATGAAACTTATTTTGTACTGATGCATAAAAGTTTTTTGTAACAGATGCATTTTTATCATAATCTATACTACACTCAGCAAATATATCCGTAATCTGTTGGTATATTCTTCGCTCACTTGTACGAATAGAACGAACTCTCTCAAGCAGTTCCCTAAAATAGTCCTTACCAAAATATTGACCATTTTTCATCCGTTCATCATCCATAGCAAAACCTTTGATGATAAACTCTTTGAGTATCTTCGTAGCCCATATACGAAACTGTGTAGCTTTTGAAGAGTTCACACGATAGCCAACAGATAAAATTGCATCAAGATTATAAAACTTTACTTCTTTCGTTTGAGTTTTTCCTTCTATTGCACCATGTAAAGTGGTATGTTCCAAAATGGAACTAACCTCTTTTTCAATCAACTCTCCACTTTCAAATATATTTTTAAGATGCTTTGTAATAGCAGGTCTCTGAACTCCAAAAAGCTCCGCAATTCTTTTTTGAGGCAGCCAAAGTGTCTCATTGTGTAGATATGTTTCTACTTTTATCTCATTATTTGGTGTAGTGTAAAGTACAAAGTCTGTGAGTTCCTCTTTTATAGTTAAATTTTTCATCATATTACTCCTATACTTTTTATAATAATATCATTTAAAATTGAGATAATTAAAAAAGATGTCATATTGCAATATTTAGCTTTTTATCAGTATACAACACAACATCTTTTATCACTTGTTTTTGAATAGCAGAGATAAGAGTTTCCATTAATTCATAATTTGGTTTATTATCATATACAGGTAATTTCATTTTAAAATTTAAACTCTTAGAACTTCTTAGTTTTTTTCCAAAATCAAACTGTTTAAATAAAGACTTTTCCATTGCCGTTGATATAAATAACATTGCTTTTTTTGAATAATTCTTTGTATTGTTCCAATATACCCCCGTGTCATCTCCTGCCCCAAAATCAAAATTTCTATAAAAAGTATTACCAAAGATATCTATAGTTATTGAATTTCTAGGAAAACTAGCAACTGGATTAGAAATATAGTTTACAACACCTGTATTTCCTCTTCCAGCCATAATAAAAGGTATATCTCCTGAAATTTGGTCATCTTTAGTAAGCCTTCGTCCTTGTACAATTTTATTAAATACATTCTCAAAAGTAAACTCCCCAAATTCAATTAATCCCATTTCAAAATCTTTTAAAACCTGTTCTTCTTCTTTCGTTAAAATATAATCTTTTAATCCACTAACTGATAAATATGTTTCAAGTTTTGTCATTCGTTCTTTTTCAAGTTCTGTTATAAAATTTTCCATAAATTCAAAGTCTATTTTTCTATTTTTAATGGGAAGCGTTATAAGAGTATTTTTCAATTCGATTTTTGTTGCTTTTTTATTATAAGAATATTTGTCTTTTATAACTTTATCAATTGAGGCAATAATAAACATTTGATTTGTGTTATTTAATTCTTCACTTTGTAAAACACTTGTTGCTCCATGTCCATCTTTTAAATAAAACGGTGTTTCCAAATAGACAATATTTTGATTATTTGAATGAATTAATATTGTTGGATTTCCATTTTTATTATTTAAAATATTATTCGTTAATTGATGATAAGAAATTATTCCATTATTTATAGTCGATTGCCCATAAAAGGGATATATTACTTCTTTTTCATCTTTTAACTCTTCAATTTTTAAAGGGTCTATCTCTTTTTGGGACTGCCATTGTAATACATCTTCAATTCTAAACTCTCCCCACTCAACATTTTCCAATTTTTCGTTAAGTGAGGTATTTACTTTCGCGTATCACCTTTAGATTTTAATATATTTGAAACTTCCCAAGAGAGATAATCCCCTATAGTTTTTCTAAAGTCATCAAGAGTTGGTTTTGTATCTATTGGGGCTGATTGATTCCAATCGCATCCATTTGTTGGGTCAATATTGCCTTCATAATATTCTTTTTCACTAAAAATGTTTAATTTACTTTTCCCAAACCGTACTAAGTTTACTAACTCCTCGTATCTTTGTTTTGCTCTGTCTGTATCTTTTAGATTATTACTGGCTTTTTTACGGTTTGTTCTAGTGTATCCATCATTTGAAAAGTCTATAAACTTTACCATCTCATCTTTATGATGTTTTTCATTTACTTTAAATACATATATATTTGTTTGTACACTTGCTTTTCCTATAAATATATCTACAGGCATTTTTATACTCGCTATTAGTGTATGTTTTTCAAGTATTTGTTTAGTATATTCTTTTGCTTTTCCAGAACCTGCCGAGTTTTGTATGATGATAGAAGCGTACCCTTTATTCATCATTGATAATGCTTTTTCTACAAAAACCATACCGTTACCATCAGCTGAATATGGAGGATTTAATACAAAAGCATCTGCTGGAAATTTGTCTTGGGTATTTCCAAAACCATAGTTTCCATCAAAATCTCGCAATGAATCTTTATTTAAAATATTTGAGCTTCCATCACCCATCAAAATCATATTTAAAATAGCCAGCATATAAACACTAGAAAGTAATTCTAAACCTAATAGTTGCTCCGCTTTTATCATTATCTCTTTTTGAGCTAGAATTTCAGGTGAAGTGATACTTTCTTTTGCATCATTTAACATCTCATTCATAGCTGCTACTAATAATCCAGCAGACCCAGTTGCAAAATCCCATACAAAAGAGTCTTTATTTACTCTTGCTAATTTCACTAATAAAGTACCAATATATGATGGTGTTAAAACTACATCATTGAGTTTATCTTGAGAGAATCCTAGCCAACCATACATCTCATTGAATAGTTTTCCTGTAAAATCTGTCGTTAAACCTATTTTATAATATATCCCTAAATCATCTACAATTTTAGTAAATACTCTTTTGAGTTGACTTTCACCATTTTCTACTTTATTGATGTTTTCAGTTAAAAGAGTGTTTGAGAGTGTTCTGATGATTAGCTCTTTTTTTTCTTGTGGAATACCTTTTTTATTTAAAAAAGCAGTGATTCTATTGATAACTATATCACCATCTCTTCCTCCTATAAATATTTGTGATTTTAATTCACTTTTATCTAAAACAGGAACAATCCCAGGTATTCCTAAAGTTGCGATAATAGAAGCGGCTACAAGATAAACACGGTCATTTTCCCCTAGACCCTTTTCATTTTGATAGATATCATTATTAAGCTTTATTAAACTAGCATCAATCTCTTTTTCTTTTTGTGCTTTGAGTTCATCCAGTTCATCTTGTGAAAGATGTAAGTTTTTTACATCTTCGATAAATTTATCAAAATTTTCAGGTGATAAAAAAGAGAGATCTGAAAAATCACCAACTTTTTGTCCTACACCTAAGTTATCTTTTGAAACAAAATAAACACCTATTTGATGTTGGATTTTTCCACTAGCATCTTTATATCCTGTCATTCCTATAGCTATAATATCTGTATAACTTGTATGATGTAGTATTGCATTTGCATAGTGAACGGCACCATTTACTGCAAAATCTTTTATATTTTTAAAGTTGGGTTCATTTTTTGCTGTTTTATTATCAACTTGTCCATTTGCATTAAGCTTTTCAAGTTTTCCTTTTAAACCTTTATATTCAATGAGTACGGGGAAATAGTTAGTATTTTTATCTGTTAATAATAGTTTTGTATCAGGACGATTTCCACCCTTCCCTCCACCTTTAGATTCGTACTCTTTAAGAGCTTTATCTATTTGTGAATTTAAGTTTTCTTGTTCTAGTTTATAATCTAAGCCATAAGATTTTAACCAGCCATTAGCTAAATCTGCGATATTTGGTTCTATTGATTGTGCCATTTTGTATTTTCCATTGTATTACTTTTATATTTTAATATTTTACCCAAAAACTGATTTAATGATGATTTATCACAAACACTATAAACCAACAAATATTTAGTATGAAGTTTATATATCTTTTGATATAATCATCGCATGGAAGATAAAATAATAAAACAATTAAAAGCTAAAAACTTATTAAGAATAATCGACGAACCTTTGGATATCTATCTTGAGATTCCGCATATTGCGTATATTGAAGTAAAAAAAGAGGATAGCAAAGCGCTTCTATTTACCAACCCAATAGATAAAAAAAACAAAAAAAAATTTGATACACCAGTACTGATGAATGTATTTTGTAACGATGAAGCTGTTGAGATGTTTATCGGCGATGGGGACAAAATCGCTAAAGAGATCGAGGGTCTTTTGAAAATGAAACCACCGACTGGATTTATGAACAAGCTTGCTATGTTTGGACAGCTTTTCAATCTCAAATCAGTTTTCCCAAAACGACTGAAAGGGAAAGGGGAATGTCAACAGATCATCAAGCTTGGTAACGATGCTAAGCTTAGTGATCTGCCTGTTTTGACTACTTGGGAGCAAGATGGTGGACCATTTATCACGATGGGACAAGTCTACACAACAAGCTTAGATGGAACAATGCACAATGTGGGAATGTATAGACTTCAAATATATGATGATCAAACAGTGGGAATGCACTGGCAAATACACAAAGACTCAAATCACTTTTTTCATGAGTACAAAAAAGCAGGTAAAAAGATGCCTGTAAGTATCGGTATCGGTGGGGATCCGATGTATATTTGGTGTGGACAAGCACCTTTACCTATTGGTGTATTTGAACTGATGTTGTATGGTTTTGTAAAAAAGAAAAATGCACAGCTTGTAAAATCTATCACAAATGATATCTATGTTCCTAGTGATGTAGACTTTGTGATAGAAGGTTTTGTGGATGTAGAAAATGTTCGTATCGAAGGACCATTTGGAGATCATACAGGATACTACACACTTGATGAAGAATATCCATTTATGGATGTAACAGCTATCACAAGTAAAAAAAATCCAATCTTCGCAGCAACCGTAGTAGGGAAACCACTCTTAGAAGACAAATACATGGGTCATGCAACTGAGCGAATATTTTTGCCACTTTTACAAACAACTGCACCTGATTTACTAGACTATTATATGCCTGAAAATGGTGTTTATCACAACCTTATTTTAGGAAAAATAAAAACAGCCTATCCAGGTCATGCACAACAAATCATGCATGCATTTTGGGGTGTAGGACAGATGAGTTTTGTAAAACACGCTGTTTTTGTCGATCAAGATGCCCCTGATTTACCAAGTCTGGATGTTATTCCTTACATTTTAGATAGATTTACAACTGAAAATATACTTATAACTAAAGGTGTCGTGGATGCTTTAGATCATAGTAGTCCAAAGTTTGCAGTTGGAGGGAAACTTGGAGTTGATTGTACTGGAAATGATATCGCAGAGTTAGGTATCGAGATTTTAGAAGATAGCGTTCTGTTAGAAAAGATGCAAGAGATCTCAAAAGATGTCAAAGGATTGAAACAGTATTATAAAGATACGAAAAATCCTATTACAATCATAACTGTTGAGAAAAATAGAAGTCAAAAGTACTTGATAGAAGAGCTCAAACCACTCTTTTCATATATAAAAATTTTAGCAATCATTGATGAAAAAAATAACGATCTTGACAATGCATATATGCTCGTGTGGAGAGTAGTAAACAACATCGATAGTAACCGAGATATCTATATAGATGGTCAAACAGTAAGTATCGATGCAACAAATAAAAACACTCATGATAACTTCCAACGAAGATGGCCTGATGATGTAGTGTGTACAAAAAGTGTAATCGATGATTTAAGAGATAGAAAAATCATCGATATTGATGATGCTTTTATACAAAAATGGGGACTCCTTTAAGGGTTCCTTTTTATTCTAAGTAATAACTTATAAAGTAATTATTTGGTATTGTATAATTGAAACTTGCAAAAGGAACGCCATGAAATCTAAATATAGAATTTTAATCCAGATTTCTTTATTTTTAATGATAATTGCATCTGCGATATCTATGACAAACTATTATATATCTTTAGAAAATTCTAAAACACAACTGAAAAACATCTCGTTACCTCTATCTTTGGACAATATTTATACAGAAATTCAGAAAAATATCGTACAGCCTTATCTTGTCTCTTCTATGATGGCAAATGATACTTTTGTACATGATTGGCTTAAAAATTCGGAAGAAGATAAAGACAAAATCACAGAATATCTAAGTGCCATAAAAAATAAATATAATATGTTTAGTACCTTTTTAGTTTCAAATATCTCAGATAATTACTATACTCAAGATGGATTTATAGAAAAAGTAGATCCGAAAAATACACACAACCAATGGTATTTTAAATTTATACAAGACCAAAATATGCATGAGATAAATATCGATGCAAATGAGAATCTATCCAATACACTAATGATGTTTATTAATTATAAAATTTTAGATAAACAATACAAACTTATTGGTGCTACGGGTGTGGCACTCAAAACAAAATATATCAACGATATGTTACGATCTTTTCGGCAAAGATATGGGTTTAAGGTAACTTTTTTCAATAAAAATGGAGATGTAGTATTATCAGAAAAAGGCTATAACAACTACAAAAGTATTCAAAGTACTCCAATACTAAAGCCTTTTAAAGAACAGATTATAACAAAAGAATCAAATACGATAGAGATTGAAAAAGACCAAGAAAATTTTATCATTCACACAAAATATATAGAAGAGTTACATCTGTATTTAACTGTAGAAGCAAAAGTAAGTGACTATGCGAGTGATCTTAGAAAAGTACTCTATTTTAATCTTTTTGCATCATTGGGAATCGTACTTTTTATTGTGATAGTTTTATATCGAATTATACATCGACATAATATCAAACTAGAAGAGATGGCATTTTTTGATCCATTGACAAATATCTACAATAGAAGAATATTTTTGAAAAAACTTCAAGAGTCACTCCTTTTTGCAGATAAACAAAAACAAAAATTTTGTGTTGTTTTTATTGATATTGATGATTTTAAAAATATAAATGATACAAAAGGGCATCATATTGGTGATGAAGTATTGAAACTTATATCAAAAGAGATCAAAAGTTCACTACGAAATATAGATATTATTGCACGCTGGGGTGGGGAAGAATTTGTGATTCTTTTACCTAATATCAAGATAGAAGATGGACAAAAACTTACAGAAAGAATACGACTCGTAATAGAACACAGTATTCAAATTCAAGAGTTACTTTCATCGAATATTACAGTAAGTATCGGAATAACCGAATTTAAAGAGCATGATACTATCGATACAATAGTTAAACGAGCAGATGAAGCTATGTATACTTCTAAAAAAATGGGTAAAAATCAAGTAACAGTAGTGTAAAAAATAAGCATACACTAGAAAGTCACTCTTTTCTAGTGTGATTCTTCAGTTTCTTTTGCGTATTTATACCCTAGTTCGTATGCTTTTTTATTGACATCATGAACTTTTTCGGGGATTTTAGAAAGCATCACCTCTTCAAGCAAATCTTTATCAAGAGCTTTTGTGATAGCATTTGCAATCGCCAATGCGACAACAGATTGTGTGATCACATTTCCTATCTCCTCTTTTGCTATGGTGATAATAGGTATCTCGATAATATGCCACTTTTCTCTATCTTCTGGTGTAGCATGTACTAAGTTTGGTTCGATCACTATCGTTCCACCCTCTTTTACACCTTTTTTAAAAGCGTTGTAACTTACTTGTGCAACACTAAGCATAAAATCAACTTCACCATCATTTGCATACGGGTAAAAAATCTCTTCATCATCAAGTGTGATATCCACAACGGTAGGACCACCTCGCACTTGAGAAGTATAAGTGGCAGTTTTGAGTCCAAAACCACCTGATTTTATCTTGGCAACGGCAAATATCTCACCAGCTAGTAAAACACCCTGCCCACCTACTCCTGTGAATCGTAATAATTGTCTCATCTATTGTACCTTATATCTTTTTTTCAAAATCATCTTGTGTAAGAGTGGCTCTTTTACCTTGATGCACATCTTTTATCTCTTGATACATCTCACAATACTCTTTTGCTGTAGGATCAGATTTGAGTACTCCTGTAGGTAAAAAGTTCACTTGCTCTTCAGGACTGAGTTTATCAAATTTCATTTTTCCCATCGTAATAGAATCGATCCAATCAAGATTTTCAACAGCTGATGCCATTTTGTTTTTTCTTCCTAAGTTTATATGACAGTTTGAAAGTACTTCCATAAAACTAAACCCTTTATGAGAGAATCCTTTGACAAGTGATCTTTCAAGTTTTTTAGGATCTATCATACTTTCTCGTGCTACAAAAGAAGCACCAGCAGCTTCTGCTAATTTACACGCATTAAAAGTGGGATCGATATTACCTGCTTTTTGAGATACTGTCCACATACCTCGTGGAGTTGTTGGACTTGTTTGTGAGTTCGTTAGACCATAGATGAAGTTATTGATCACGATCATATTGATATCGATATTTCTTCTACATCCATGAATAGTATGATTTCCACCGATTGCTAAAGCATCACCATCACCAGCGACACAGATCACATGCTTGTCTGGGTTGGCTAGTTTTATCCCTGTTGCGTATGCTACGGTTCTACCGTGTGTAGTATGCACAGTGTTAAAGTCTAAATAAGATGAAAATCTTCCAGAACAACCGATACCAGAAACAACACAAACATCATCTTGATCCCATCCCATCTTCTCAATAGCTCTAATAACTGATTTTAAAATCACACCATCACCACAGCCCCAACACCATAGAGTAGGCATCTTTTCCAATCTTAAATATTTACTATAATCAAATGCCATCTTATAACCCCTTTACTTTTTCTACGATTTCATGTGGAGAGATCGCTCGACCATTTACTTTGAATAGTCCATCCATATCGAGTCTACTTGAAACTCTTTGTATTTCATGAAAATACTGTCCCATATTGAGCTCCACACAGAGTACTTT
>JBASAI010000332.1:0-6585 GCA_049650525.1 Arcobacteraceae bacterium | reverse complement strand
GATTTATACCCCAAAAATCAGGAAGTGATTGAAAAATTGAAAAATTTAAAAGATATTTTTCTTGAATTTTATCATCTAAAATTTTAAGCTCTTTATCATTGTCAATATCTTTTAGTTTAATAGCTTTTTTTATTATCAAATTTGTTAAAACTTCAGCATTACTTCTATCTGTTAAGTCAACATAACCCAAATCAAATAGTGTTAAAATCGACTCTAAATGCTCTAAACTATCATGCATATACTCTTTTGCATTTTCTTTTGAAATATCATTAAGTAGATAATATAACTCTGTAATAATTGGAGGATTTTTTTCTTTTAGTCGTATATTTGAATCATTGTATTCACTTGAAAAGAGTTCTAAAGTAGGAGCAATTAAAACAGCCCCAGGAGAAGCTATAAATCGTCCAGATTCTGTAAATATATGAGGTGTTTGTACTCCATTTTTATCGGAAATATCTTTGAGCGTATAGACTACATCACTTGCAAACTCTTTTAAACTATATTGAATATTTCTATTAAACTGAGAATATTCAATAGCTAAACCACCACCAATATTGATCGAATCCAGTCCATCTGCCCCCATTTTTTTCAATTCTACATAGATATGCCCAGATTCTTTAAGCGCTTTTTTTAAAGGATGAATAGTATTCATATCAGACCCGATATGAAAATGGATCATTTTTAAAGCATTGGTTAAACCATATTTTTTCAACATATCAAAAGCTTGAAGTATCTCCATCGAGCTCAGTCCAAATTTTGAATTGATTCCTCCACTTTTTGCCCAAGTGCCACTCCCTGAACTATGAAGTCTTACTCGTAATCCAATATTAGGACAAGGTAGCTTTAACTCTTGATACACTTCAATAATTGTTTCAAGTTCATTTAATCCCTCAATAGTTAAAGTGATGTCATGCCCTTGATTTTTAGCAATAAACCCAAGCATTATCATCTGCTTATCTTTAAAACCATTGACAGTTATTGGTGCATTTTTATTATTGTATGACATTGCTAAAAGTAATTCTGCTTTACTTCCAGCTTCCAGTCCATAATTTAAAGATTTGCTATGTTGGAGCATTGGTAAAATATGATTTGGAAATTGATTCACTTTCAATGGAAAAACAGCATGAAAACCAGAATCATAAGAATAACTCTTCATAGTTTTAGTAAATGTAGAATATAACTTTTCTATTTGCTTTTGAACAATATGTGGAAACCGCAGTACTAAAGGTCCAGTATTGCCTTTTTCTCTTATTGATTGGACAATACTAATTAACGAAGGATTCTCTTTATGATTAACTTTTACTATACCATTTTCAATGATAAAATTATCATCTCCCCAAATATCGATACCATAATTATTCAACTCTAATCCTTAAAATAAACGAATTATAGCGAATTATATTTAAGCATTTGTTTGTAACTCTTTAAAAATTAAATATACAGTCAATATCCAACCAATAATCATCAAACTACCTCCAATAGGCGTAATTGCACCTAACCACATTATCTGAGTGAGTGCTAAAATATATAATGAGAATGAAAAAATAATCGTACCTACAAATATAAAATAAAATGATTTTACTATTTTTGTCGATTTTGGAAGAAGATAAGATATAAAAGAGATGAAAAATAATCCTAAAGTATTGTAAAACTGATAAGAAACGGCCTTTTCATAAATACTAGTAGAGTATTCATCTAAATATGGTTTCAAACCATGTGCACCAAATGCACCTATTGCGATTGTTAAAGCCATCATAAAAGAAGCTATTACCATAAAAGTTTTTGTATTTTTACTTATCATCTGTTTTTCCTCTATTTTATATCTTAAATAAAAAAAGCCCCATCATAATGATGAGGCTTTTATAAAAGCTTTTGATTTAAATATCCTATGAATGAACTAATTTAGTTAACTCATCTGGAGTTACTTGATCGAAGTTTAAGTATTTGTAAATATTATCTCTTTTTTCAGGAGTAATTTTTTTAGGTACCATCTCCATATATTCAGCTTTTGTTGGAAGTCTTCCTAAAAGTGCTGATAATGCAGCAACTTCAGCAGACCCTAGATATACTTGAGAATTTTTACCAAGTCTATTATCGAAGTTTCTTGTAGATGTACTAAATACAACTGCACCTTGACCAACATTTGCTTGGTTACCCATACATAAAGAACAACCAGGAATCTCAAGTCTTGCACCAGCAGCACCAAAGATAGAGTAGTAACCCTCTTCTGTTAATTGTTGTTTATCCATTTTTGTAGGAGGAGCAATCCATAATTTTGTAGGAACAGCACCTTCACCTTTGAGTACTTCACCTAAAGCTCTAAATAAACCGATATTAGTCATACAAGAACCAACAAATACTTCATCAATTCTGTCTGTAATTCTTTTTGGATCAGCTAAGATGTTTGTTAATGTATCAACATCATCTGGATCATTAGGACAAGCTAATAATGGTTCAGTAATTTCATTTAAATTAATTTCAACTGTTGCTAGATACTCAGCATCTGCGTCTGGTTGAATTAATTCAGGATTTGCAATCCACTCTTTCATTTTATCAGCTCTTCTTTGAAGTGTTCTAGCGTCTTCATATCCTTCTTCAATCATTTTTTCGATTAAAGCGATATTTGAAGATAAGTACTCAATAATTGGTTCTTTATCTAATTGTACAGAACAAGCTGCTGCTGATCTTTCTGCTGCTGCATCTGATAATTCGAATGCTTGCTCAACTTTAAGTTGTGGTAAACCAGAAATTTCAATAACATTACCAGCAAAGATATTTTTCTTACCTTTTTTCTCAACAGTTAATAAACCATCTTGAATAGCTTGGTATGGGATAGCATTAACTAAATCTCTAAGTGTAATACCTGGTTGTAATTCACCTGTAAATTTAACATGTACAGATTCAGGCATAGTTAAAGGCATCATACCTGTAACACTTGCGAATGCAACAAGACCAGATCCAGCTGGAAATGAGATACCTATTGGGAATCTTGTATGTGAATCTCCACCAGTACCAACAGTATCAGGTAAACAAAGTCTATTTAACCATGAGTGAATAACACCATCACCTGGTCTCAATGTAACACCAGATCTTGAAGTAATAAACTCTGGTAACGTATGTTGTAAATTAACATCTGCTGGTTTAGGATAAGCCGCTGTATGACAAAATGATTGCATAACCATGTCAGCACCAAAAGATAATGCAGCAAGTTCTTTGATCTCATCTCTTGTCATTGGTCCTGTTGTATCTTGTGATCCAACTGTTGTACAGATTGGCTCAACATACATACCAGGTTTAACACCTTCAATACCACATGCTCGACCTACCATTTTTTGAGCTTGAGTATACCCATTTGTAGATGCTGCTGGTTGTGAAGCTGTAACAAATGCATCAGATGCACCTAAACCTAAAGCTTCTCTAGCTTTTGCAGTAAGACCTTTACCGATAATTAATGGAATTCTACCACCTGCTCTCATCTCATCTGTAAGAGTATTTGGAGCTAAAGTAAATTCTGATACAACTGAACCATCTTTTAAAATTTGACCAGCATATGGTTTTAATACAATAACATCACCAGTTTCTAAGTTTGCAACTGGAGCTTGAATTGGTAAACATCCTGAATCTTCTGCAGTATTAAAGAAAATTGGAGCAATAATATCACCAATAACAACACCACCAGTTCTTTTATTTGGAACACCTGGAATATCTCTACCCATATGCCATTGTACAGAATTGATTCCTGATTTTCTTGATGAACCAGTTCCAACTACATCACCAACATATGCTAAAGGATGACCTTTTTCTTTTAATTCGATCATTTTATTTAATGGATCTTCCATTCTAGATTGTAACATTGCAGTTGCATGTAATGGAATATCAGCTCTTGTAAATGCAACAGTAGCAGGTGATAAATCATCTGTATTTGTTTCACCAGGAATTTTGTAAACTGTTAAAGTCATCTCTTCTTCTAATGCTGGTTTATTTGTAAACCATTCTGCATTTGCCCAAGACTCGATGATTGATTTTGCATGTGTATTTCCAGCATCAGATAATTCTTTTACATCATTAAATGAATCATATACTAGAATTGTATTTTTTAATTGTGCAGCAGCTACAGCAGCAACTTCATCAATTTTTAAAGCATCAATTAGAGGTACAACATTGAATCCACCCATCATTGTTCCTAAAATTTCAATAGCTTGTACTTTAGAGATAACAGAACATGTAGCTTTCCCTTGAACAATGTCATTTAAAAATGCAGCTTTAACATAAGCAGCATCATCAACACCTGGTCCAACTTTGTTTTTAAATAAATCAACAGCATAGTCTGCATCAGCAGTATTTGCTTTTAAAACTTCCACTAATTGTGCAGTTTGCTCAGCAGTTAATGCTAGTGGTGGTAATCCACCTTCTTGTAATCTTTCTTCAGTATGTGCTCTATAATCAGCAATTAAACTCATAAATAATTCCTTTAAGTAAATTTTATTTGAAGTGATTATAACGAATACAACCTTATAATATTTTCTTATTATAAATAAATTACTTTTTATTTTAATCTAATGCTTACTTTTTGTTACACTATTTTTACATTTTTAGTTTTTTCTTTAAAGTTGACACACTTTTTGTTCAATATTAAACTGTGACTTCAAGGTCAGAATTCGGCAGCTATTTTCTAAAATAGCAACTTTCTTGATTAAATTATTCATATCTCTATCTGATACATACACCCCTACTCCTTTAATAATCACAACTTTATTCTGAGATGACTTCAAAAGTTTTGGGAGTTCTTTATCACTTCGTTGTAACCATGTTTTAAAATCTCCGGGATCATAAACAGCAATTTTATCAAATGTCATTTTTCCAAAATAATCTTCAAAATAAATGATATCGTTAACCAGTGCATAAGCGCATGTATAAGGAGGCATACCACATGCTATATATTTTGATTCATATATTTCACTATAAATTGATTTATGAACTTCTGCTTCCATACTTGCAATATTCCATCCATAATCTTTTTCATTCATTTTCAACTGACACAAAGTGATTTCATTTATTTCATCAAAAATTGCATCTTGTGTATTGATTATAAAACTATTATGGTCAATTTTTTGTGAAATAGAACCATGATAAATACCAAAAAAATTCTTTCTAAATAATGTTAATGATATATCTGATAAATGTTTTACAATCTTTTTCTCAATCATAAATAAAACCTTTAATTTGAATTGTGCTATTATATCAGTCTTAGACACAGTATTAAATTAAATAGGATGCAGCATTTGAATGAAATAATAGTTCCCCATATTCCAGTACTTTTTGATGAAGTATTGGATACATTTAAAGATTTAAAAGATGGTTATATTATCGATTGTACACTTGGTTATGGAGGACATTCTTTAGGAATTTTAGAATCAAATCCAGATATAAAACTCATTTGTAATGATCAAGATGATGAAGCTTTAGCTTTTTCTAAAAATAGACTCAAAAAATATGAAGACAGAATTATTTTTTCTAAAGGTAATTTTAAAGATGTTATCAATAAATATAAAGAAAAAAATATAGTTGGAATTTTAGCTGATATTGGTGTCTCTTCATTACAACTCGATAAAAATGAAAGAGGCTTTGGTTTCAACAGTGAAACACTAGATATGAGAATGAATCAAAATCAAGACTTAAGTGCCAAAGAGATTGTAAATGAATACTCTCAATCAGAACTAGAACATATTTTTAAAGAGTATGGGGAAGTTAAAGAGTACAGAAAAGTCGCCTCTTTAATTGTACAAAATAGACCCTTTTCAAGTGCAAAAGAGCTAGCAGATTTTTTAAGTAAAAATATGTTTAAAGGCAAACTACATCCTGCAACACTACCTTTTCAAGGTATTAGAATAGCTGTAAATAATGAACTAGGAGTCTTAGAAGAGCTTTTTGAGCAAATTGAAAATGCTCAACTTAAAGACACAAAAGTGGCAATTATATCATTTCATTCTCTTGAAGACAGAATAGTCAAAACAGTTTTTAAAAAATGGACAATGAAATGTATCTGTCCAAAACATATCGAACGATGTGAATGTGGCAACAACCACCAAAAAGGAAAAGTTCTTACTAAAAAACCAATTATACCAACAGCTAAAGAGATAAAAACAAATGCACGAAGTAGAAGTTCAAAAATGAGAGTATTTAAATTTGAAGCAACAAGATAGAAAAGCACTTTATCGAGTTCTATTTTTGCTTATACTCGTACTTATTATCTTTTTCCCAAAAATCTACCTAAGAAATAATATCTATTATGTAAGTAAAGATATAAATAACCTCAATACCCAATATATTTCGCTGAAAGAAGAAAACAGATTTTTAAAACAACAACATGAAGATGCTCTATTTAAAAATCAAATTATGGATAGTTTAATTTTAGAAAATTTAGATAAAGAATAGTTATAAAAAAATAAAGCAAGATAAATAAAATAAAAACAACAAAGAGAATAAAGAGAAAAAAGAGAGAAATACCTAAAAAAAGAAAAACTACCAAGAGCAGTAAATTCCGGGCAAAAAAAAACATCTTAGAAGTTGGCGGCGACCTACGTT
>JBASAI010000331.1:0-2458 GCA_049650525.1 Arcobacteraceae bacterium | reverse complement strand
ATTTTGAGAGAGTAGCAATGCTCCTATCATAGAGAGATTTAAAAGTGCGGTAGAAAATGCGGTTGTTGAGAAGTGATTTTTGTACTGTAATAATGCTGCTAAAAATGTTACCACAAAAATAAGTGGTAGATAATAAAAACAAATAGCCACCAAAGGTGATGCCATAGCAACAGTTTTATCATCAAATCCAATGGCAATAGCCTGTGTGAAAAAAGAGGAAAAAAGAGTCACTACTAAACTGAGAAGAAGTATAAAAACCAAAAACTGTAAAAAGATAACACTACTAAAACTTACTTTATGTTTATGTTTCGCATATGCAGGGATAAATACTTGTGTAAATGCACCCTCAGCAAAAATACGACGAAATAAATTTGGGAGTTTAAAAGCCACAAAAAAAATGTCACTATATATATTGGCACCCAAAATTGATGCTGTTAGGAGATCTCTTAGAAAGCCTAAGATTCTAGATACTAAGATACCGGCACTATTTGTAAATATATGTTTTAAAATCGTAAATATCCTCACATTTGTATATAGTATTATAGTCAATAATACTTTAGAATTTAGTATTTGATATAAAATATATTTCTATAGATGTGTTAAGTTATCTTTTGATATTATCCACTTAATAAATACAAAGGATACAAATGAAAAAAATTTTACTCATTATGTTCAGCGTTGTGTATGTTTATGCAACAAATCCAATAGCAGTTTTGGAAACAACAAAAGGAACAATCGAGATAGAACTACGAGCTGATTTAGCACCAAAAACAGTCGAAAACTTTTCAACTCATATAAAAAATGGATACTATGATGGCTTGATTTTTCATAGAATCATCAAAAACTTTATGATTCAAGGTGGAGATCCAACAGGTACAGGTCGTGGTGGTGAGTCTATTTGGGGTGGAAAGTTTAAAGATGAGTTTAACGCAAAAGCGATGTTTAATGAAATAGGTGTTTTAGCCATGGCAAATGCAGGTCCAAATACAAATGGAAGTCAGTTTTTCATCACAACAGCAAAAACTCCATGGCTCAATGGTAAACACACAATTTTTGGATATGTCAAAGGTGATAAAAGCTTTGAAGTAATAAAAGCACTTGAGAATGTACGAACATCAGGGAAATATAGTGGAAATAAGCCACTTCAAGACGAAAAAATAATCAAAGCTACGATAAAATAAATTTATTATATTTTATTTTAACTAAAAAACAAAAGGAAAAAAAATGTTAGTATGTGACTGTAACGATGTAAATTATGACGAGATCAAAGAGGCTGTACAAAAATTTGGTACAGACTTAGAAACAATACAAGATGAAACAGCAGCTGGTACTGCCTGTGGGTGCTGCTTGGAAGATGATTGTGATAGAGTAGAACTATCAGTTCCAAAAGCTATCGCAAAAGCAAAAGAAGAACTTGGATTATAATCTACTATTTTCCTATAAAAAAGGCTCTTCATTTTGAAGAGCCTTTTTTTATAATCAAATTTTATCTATTTAATTTTATCGATAATCTTCATCAAAAAGTTTGCAGATTTTTTTGCACTCTCTTCTAAAAATTCATCAAAACTAAAACCTGCATCCATATCAGCAGTATCACTAATCGCTCTTAAAATAAGACAAGGTACATTTAACGCATCACAGACAACAGCAACACTTGCACCTTCCATCTCTAAAGCGTCTGCTTTAAAAGTAGAAGCAATAAACTCTTTTCGTTTTTCATCAGCTACAAATTGATCACCAGTAGCTATGATACCTTCTATTATTTTGATATTATTTTCAGATGCTACTTCCAATGCAATATTTTTTAAAGACTCATCAGTATTAACATACACATCTCCACCAGGTACATATCCAGCAGGATGACCAAATGCTGTGATATCAAGATCGTGTTGAGAAAGTTTGTTCGCAACTATCAAGTCCCCTATTTTAAGCGCAGGATTAACTCCACCAGCAACCCCACTAAATAGTAAAGTATCACATCCAAATTTTTGTATCATTGTTGATGCTGTTAATGTTGAAAAAACTTTACCTATTTTACTATAAGCAACCACTACATCGAGTGCTCCTAATTTACACTCATAATAAGTATTATTAGCATAATCAACTTTATTTATATCAGTAAAATGTTCTAAAAGAGGAGTGATCTCCTCTTCCATAGCTCCCATAATCGCTAATTTAGTCATTTAAAGCCTCCAATGTAGCTTCAAGAGTTTTCATATCTGATACGCTGAGTGTTGGAACTGATTTGATGATTTTTCTATTCATCCCTTTTAAAACAGCACCATTACCAAACTCAATCATCGCATCAATCTCACTTGCATGTGCTACAATAGAATGTTTGTATTTTACAGGAGAGATCAGCTGAGAACTTAATAGTTCAATAGCATTTTCTTTTGTATTGTAAGGATTTGTAGAAACATTTGAGATCACTGATGTTGTGAAATCGTCTGTGATGTAC
>JBASAI010000330.1:0-4461 GCA_049650525.1 Arcobacteraceae bacterium | reverse complement strand
GACTCCATCTGATAAAATACTTTTTGAAGCTTCTCTTTGTTGTTTTGGCTATTTTCTAACTCTACTAAAAATCTACCTTTGGTGATGGGAGTTTTGAGTTCATGCATGATATTTCGTATAAATACATCTCTAGCTTTTGTGAGCTGATTGAGACTTTTCGATTTTTCTAACAGTGCTCTGGCTAAAACAGATACTTCATCTTTTGCATCTTTTTTTAAAAAATCAAGTTTCATATCTATATCTCCGATATGTTCAATCTTGCTTTGCAGTTCATATAATGGAAAGAGTTTTTTATAAATAGTAAAAGCTACAAAACCAATACTCAAGAGTAAAAATAAAAAAATGAATAATAGCGTGCTATTATAACGCTCTATTTGTGTATTTTTATCGATGATAATAAACTCTTCAAAAGGTGTCTGAAAATGTAATATGGTGTTGTTTTTATTTTGAAAAACATATAAAAGAATATTTTCCATTTTTCGTTTCATAATAAAATCAAGTTTTTTCTTTTTGAGTATCTTATATATACTTTTGTCTTTAGAAATAAGAGTTAGGTCCATCTCATCGATTATCATTTTGAGATCATTTGTAAACCCAAATCGTGAATACTCTCTATCAACTATTTTTGTAATAGTTGCATATTTTCTTTTGAGATTATTAAAATCATTTTTTTGATCTATTTGGTTTATTGTAAAAAAACTTACAAATAAAAGGACAATTGTGATGATAAAACTAATCGCAAGGGTGAAAAAAATGGAGTTTTTATTGAACAAATTTATATCCCATCCCTCGTATTGTTTGGAGGTGTTTTACATCTTTGCTGTTTTCTTCTATTTTATTTCTCAGGCGATTGATGATAACTGAAAGTGAACTTGAGTTTTCCATATCACTATTTAAATAAGTGACTTCTTCAAAGATATCTTCTCTACTGATAACGAAACCCTCTCTTTGTATAAATAGTGCCAATATCTCAAACTCAGCAGGGGTGAGTTTAATAGGAATATCGTTTTTTGTTATCACTTTTTTATCTTCATCATAGTGAAATATTTTTGATTTTATAGTTTGAGTAGGTTGTGTGGTTTTACTAAATCGTCTTAAAATAGTTTTGATTCGTATCTCTAGTTCTCTTGGATCATAGGGCTTTGGAAGATAATCATCAGCACCCAACTGTAAAGCGGTAACCTTATCTGTGATATCACTTCTAGCACTAGAGATAATGATAGGAATATCATGTTTTTTCAAGATCTCTTGACACACTTCTAGACCATCAAGTCCAGGAAGTGTCAAGTCTAAAATAATAAGGTCATATTTTTGAAGACCAATGGAACTAAGCCCTATAAATGGATCTTCAAAGTTTGTTACTTGGATGTTAAAAGGTAGCAAGTACTGTGTAAGTACTTCTGCTAGCTCACTATCATCCTCTATCATGGCTACATGAACCATTTTTACCTCTTTTCTTTTTCATATTTTTAAATTGTGTTAGTTTAACATTTATTGCTTCGATTTGATCTTTTGTAAGAACTGCATAAACTTTTTCTATCAACTCTGCACTTTGTTTGATTTTATCTTCTTTTGATTTCATTCGAGCTTTTATATACTCATCTTTATCAAAACCATCTTTTTTAAAGCTTTTAAACCTATCAAATCTTTTGTTTTTAAACTCTTTTAAAATTGTATCGATTTTTTCTTCTTGTTGTTTTGTAAGTTTTAAATCATAAACAGTACCTATGAAAAATCGTGTTTCGTCTCCTCTATGAGCTCGTCTTTCTTTTTTATCATGGTTTTTGTATCCATGATACTTGTGTTCTTTTTGTTGTTTATAACTTTTTTGGTTGTTGTTATCATCAGCGATTGCATTTGTAGAAAATAGTAAAGCTGCTGCCAATAATAATGATTTTTGTAGTTTTTTCATCTTTTATCCTTTTTTTGTTGTAGTGAAAGTATAAACTATGGAAGTTAACAACTATTTAACTTAAGATTAACTGTATCTTAACAAGAATATTATAGCACAAAAACAGTCTGTCAAATAGTAGAAAGCATCTCTTGACAATCTTTTCATCTATACATTATGAGGAAACTTTATTAATTAAATAACTGTTCAGGTTTTCCTAAATAATATCCTTGAGAATAATCAATACCCATATCTATTAAAATATCGAAAATTTCTTTCTTATGGACAAATTCAGCAATTGTTTCAATATTTTGTCGTTGTGCAAAACTTACAATAAGTTCAGTCACAATTTTTGCATTTTCATCTGTATCTATGTTTTTAATAATAGAACCATCTATTTTAATAAAGTCTACATTTAAACGCATCAAATAAGCAAAATTTGAATAACCTGTACCAAAATCATCAATGGCGATTTTACACCCTAAGTTCTTCATCATTTCGATAAAGGCACTTACTTCTTCAAAATTTTCAATTCCTTCATCTTCAACAATTTCAAGAATAAGTCTCTGTGCTAATCCTTCATGATTATTTAATTTATTCTTTAAAAAATTTGTAATATTTATGTTGAGTATATCATCGATTGTAAGATTGATAGAAAAAAATTCTGTTTTATCTTTAAAATATTCAATAGCTTTAGTGATAACTATTTGAGTAAGAGTAGTGTAAAGTCGAGCATGTTTAGCAATATCTAAAAAATGTATCGGAGATATAATTGAGCCATTATCATCTATCATTCGGACTAAGCACTCATACTTATTTATTGCATGCGTTTTATTACATATAATGGGTTGCGCAAATACAACAATTTTATCTTCTTGAATTGCTTTTTTTATTTTATTTGTCCATTTGATATTATTCATTATTTTTTCTTTTATATAAAGATTGTCATCATATAAAACAAATTTTTTATGTGTAGATTTTGCATGATTTTTTGCCATTTCAGCATGAATAAAATAATTTTTTTGCATAGCTGCACCTGCAGTGATCCGAATATTGATTTTATATTCGGATATCTCAAAAGTATGTGATTCAACAGTATCGATAAGCTCTAAAACAAGTTGAATAAAATAATTCTTTTCTATCATTTCATTTGTTAAAATCGCAAATTCGTTTGCAGGTAATTTATAGAGCTTTACTTTAGGAGAACTGAGTTTTTTAGATAATAAAATAGACAATTCTACAAGAAGTTTATCTCCTATATCAAATCCATAATATTCATTGATCTCTTTAAATTTTTCAATATTAATAATGACTAATTTTAAACTATCACTTTTTTTTAGATCTTCCATGATTTTTTGTCTATTAGGAAGTCCTGTGATTTGATCAGTTGTTTGAAGCTTTATTTGTCGCTCTTGAAGAATCAAATTAGTTACATCATGACGAACTGCCATAAATTCTCTTATGGCACCATCTATATCAAGTATAGGGACAATAGTCATTTTTATATAATGTGTTGTATTACTTTTAGTTTTATTTTTAAGCATACCTTTCCAAATCTTTTTATTTAAAATAGTTTCCCACATATCAGCAAAGACTAATGTTGGAGTCTGAGGATGTCTCACTATATTATGAGGTTTTCCTAGAAGCTCTTCCCTTGTGTACCCTGAATTTTTACAAAACTTATCATTTACAAATGTGATAATTCCTTTTACATTTGTTTTACATATAATAGAACTTGCATCGACTGCTTTTTGATATTCGTTCACTAAAGAATGATTCATTCTAAAAGTCCATTTTTTTAAGAGATTTATGTATAGTTTTTACTTTTGTACTCTCTTTGCCTATAAACTGTTTTTCATCAGCACTGACAACAATAAATTTTGCCATTTCGTCAGTTTCTACAGCAATATCATGTGTTAGTGAAGCAATTTGAGCATTTTCTTGTGTTTGCTGATCTAAAATATTAATGGCATTGTTAATCTGTTCGATACCAGCTTGTTGTTCTTTAAATGTTCCTTCTACTTGATCTACAAGAGATAAAGTATTCGTTATATTTTCATTGAGTACTGTATATCCATTTATCATCTCTGTTGCAATAGATTTTCCATAATTAGCTTTTGTTGTAGCATTTTGTACCAATGCTTTAATTTCATTTGCAGCGTCAGCACTTCTTGATGCAAGATTTCTTACCTCTTGAGCGACAACGGCAAAACCTTTTCCAGCTTCTCCAGCAGTTGCTGCTTCTACGGCTGCATTGAGTGAAAGAATATTTGTTTGAAATGATATTTGGTCTATGACAACAATTGCTTTATTTATTGCGGATATTTGAGTATTTATTTCGTCCATCGCTTGTGTTGTTTGATTTGAATGTTCAAATCCATTTGTAACAGATGTTTTGACATCTTTGGATAATGAAGAAAGTTCTTGTATCTTTTGCATATTGTTATTTGTGATTCCCATGATCTCTTCAGTTGCAGCAGCTGTTTCCTCTAGTCTAGAAGCAGCATTATTTGTACTATTATATAATTTGTCAACATTTTCTAGTAATCTATCAGAACTCTCATCTAATG
>JBASAI010000329.1:0-7180 GCA_049650525.1 Arcobacteraceae bacterium | reverse complement strand
CTCCTATACAGTTAGGAAATTTTGGACATATTCAAAAAGCGATAGAAAATGAGTGTGATTTTTTTGTGATGGAAGTGAGTTCCCATGCCATCGAGCAAAATCGTATCGAAGGTTTGGATTTTGCACTTAAAATTCATACAAATATCACGCAAGACCATCTTGATTATCATCATACAATAGAAGAATATATAGCTGTGAAAAATAGTTTTTTTGCAGATGAAAGTATGAAACTGATCAATAAAGATGATCCTCTTATTAAATTTAAAATGAAAAATGCCTATGCGTATGGTGCTGAAAACCCAGCAACATATAAAGTAACTGCGTATAGTTTAAATGATGGTATACATGTAGCACTCCAAAACTTTGAAAATATAGTACATTTTTCATCACCAATGATGGGGTACTTTAATGTATCAAATTTAACAGCAGCAGTAACAGCCATTCATCTGCTTACAAAAGAGCCATTGCAAAAGATATGTGATCAAGTGGAACATTTCGCTGGAGTATCTGGTCGCATGGAAGTTGTATCAAAAAAACCACTTATCATAGTTGATTTTGCACATACGCCAGATGGGATGGAAAAGGTTTTTAAGAGTTTTAACTCATATGATATCATTACTGTTTTTGGAGCAGGTGGAGATAGAGACAAGTCAAAACGCCCAATTATGGGGAAAATGGCAGAACATTTTAGTAAAAAAGTGATTGTCACTTCTGATAATCCACGATTTGAAGATCCTGATCTTATCTGTGAAGATATTTTAAAAGGGTGTTTAAAGCCTGAACTCATAAGTGTTGAACTCAATAGAAAGATTGCTATAAAAAAAGCGATGGACATTTCTAAAGAGTTTAAAAATCCAGTTATTCTAGTCCTTGGAAAAGGGGATGAGGAAACGCAAATCATTTATGATAAAAAGTTTCCTTTAAATGATCGTAAAATGATCGAAGAGTTACTTCAAAAAAAGACGAATCTAGACTAAAAAAACCTTTTTTTAGCAGGTATTTTTTATATTCATTTAAGGAATATGAGATAAAATTCAAACAATTATGAACACAAATAGGACAAAAAATGACAATTGAGATGTTGTATAGTAAAATTCACAGAGCTACAGTAACAGATGCTAACCTTAATTATGTAGGATCAATCACTATTGATGAAGAGCTTTTGGAAGCTTCTTCTTTACGAGTAGGGCAAAAAGTTGAAATCGTAAATGTAAACAATGGTGAGAGATTTTCAACATATATTATCAAAGGTATCAGAGGATCAAAAGATATGTGTCTGAATGGTGCAGCTGCTAGAAAAGTAGAAATAGGTGATAAAATCATTGTTATTGCTTATGCTTCGTATTGTGAAACTGAACTTGAAAAATACAAACCAATTGTAGTTCATGTAGATGAAAAAAATAATATCATTGAGATCACAAATGAGCTTATAGGAAGTGATAGATAATGTTTGAGGGTATAGATTTAAGTAAAATCAATCTCAATGAGATGATGGGTCAAGTCCAAGAGATGGCAGAAAAAGCTAAAGAAAATGGAAAAAATAAAACATTTACATCAAAAGTTGGTGGTGGAATGATTGAATTATCTATAAATGGTAATTCTGAAGTGACAGATTTAGAGATCGATGATTCATTACTTGAAGATAAAGATTCATTAAAAATATTACTTATTAGTGCGATGAATGATGTAATAAAACAAAGTGACGATGCAAAAAAATCGATGGCTATGAATATGATGGGTGGAGTAAATCCATTTGAAAAATAATAAACTATCACAATCATTTGAAACTTTTTTAGCTACAAACTTACCTACTTCAAAAACATTTCACCCTATATTTGAAGATGCCTTACAAAATATGCTCAGTGCTGGTGGAAAAAGATTTCGACCAATGCTTTTACTTTCTATTGTGGATGCTATTGAGCCACTTTTAGTGAAAAATGCACTTCCTGTGGCCCTTGGAGTTGAGTTTTTACATACATATTCATTAATTCACGATGATCTTCCGAGTATGGATGATGCAGATCTAAGAAGAGGACATCCTACCCTTCATACGACTTATGATGAAGTAACGGCTATCTTAGTTGGAGATGCTCTGAATACTCATAGTTTTCATCTGGTAGCAAATGCACCTTTAGCAAATGATGTCAAAATCGAACTGATAAAAGTTCTAAGTAGTGATGGTGGAATTGATGGTATGATTATCGGTCAAGCGATTGATTGTTATTTTGAAAATCAAAAAATAGAATTGGAACAATTAGAATTTTTACACATTCATAAAACAGCAAAACTTATAGCAGGAAGCTTAAAAATGGGTGCAATCATAGCTAACCTTGATCTTGATACACAAGAAAAGCTCTACAGTTTTGGTATAGATATCGGGCTACTCTTTCAAATACAAGATGATATCATCGATGAAACAGCCACAGAAGAGGAAGCTGGAAAAACAACAGCAAATGATGGTGCTAAAAACTCATTTGTAAATCTTTTGGGTCTTGAAGGTGCTTTTAAAAGTGCAGATCATTTAGCTTCAAAATGTGAAAATGATTTGGCTTCATTTGATGAAAATATCAGAAAAAGTTTAGAGGATCTTTTAACTAAATATCTCTATCGGCATACTTATTAAATCAAATATCACGAGAGTTATTGTATTTTTAGCTATATTTTAAAAAATATCGCTAAAATAATCATACTAAATTTTAAATTAAGTAGTTTAAATGAAAATATAACAAAGGATAAACATGGCATATGTCGAAGATGTATTTAATTATTTAAAGAGATCAAGCCCTTCTCAAGTAGAGTTTTACCAAGCAGCAGAAGAGGTATTAGAATCATTACGACCACTTATTACAAAACATCCAGAATATCAAAAATATAAAATTATTGAAAGAATTGTAGAACCAGAAAGACAAATCTTTTTTAGAGTTAACTGGATTGATGATAATGGGGAAATTCAAGTAAACAAGTGTTTCAGAATTGAATTTAACTCAGCTTTAGGACCATATAAAGGTGGTTTACGATTTCATCCAAGTGTTAATGCAGGTGTTATAAAATTTTTAGGATTTGAACAAATTTTTAAAAACTCACTTACAGGACTACAAATTGGTGGTGGAAAAGGTGGAAGTGATTTTGATCCTAAAGGAAAATCTGATGATGAAATAATGAGATTTTGTCAAGCATTTATGACTGAACTATTTAGACATATTGGTCCAAATACAGATGTACCAGCTGGAGATATTGGAGTTGGTGCTAGAGAGATCGGATATATGTTTGGTATGTATAAAAAACTAGTGAACCGATATGAAGGTGTATTTACAGGTAAATCGCTTAATTGGGGTGGATCTTTAGGAAGAACACAAGCAACTGGATACGGTTCTGTGTATTTTGCAAAATGTATGCTAGAAACTAAAAATGAAACACTCAAAGGAAAAAAATGTGTTGTTTCAGGAAGTGGAAATGTTGCTATTTATACTATTGAAAAACTTCTTCATTTAGGAGCTATTCCTATCACCTGTAGTGATTCAAAAGGGATGATTCTAGATGAAGATGGGATCGATTTAGAACTTCTAAAAGATTTAAAAGAGGTAAAAAGATTACGACTTACTGAATACAAAAAATTACGACCAAATTCAAAGTATATTCCTATTGAAGAGTATGCCGAGGGGACAAACGGCGTATATGCAGTTCCATGTTTTGCAGCATTTCCTAGTGCTACACAAAATGAACTGAATTTAAAGGATGCACAAACCTTATTGGCAAATGGATGTTTATGTGTGAGTGAAGGTGCAAATATGCCATCTACTCCTGAAGCAGTAAACTTATTTGTTGAAACAAAAATATCTTATGGACCAGGAAAAGCTGCAAATGCAGGTGGAGTAGCTACTAGTCAATTAGAGATGGCTCAAAATGCTTCAATGGTAAACTGGACATTTGAAGAAGTTGATGCTAAGCTTGAACAAATTATGAAAGATATTTTTAAAACAGCAACGGAAGCTGCTACAGAATTTGGAGAACCTACAAACTTGGTACTTGGTGCTAATATTGCAGGATTTAAAAAAGTTGCAGATGCAATGATCGAACAAGGGCTTGTATAAGTTACTTGTTTCATCTTACAAAAGATAAAACTTTAGCTTTTGTAAGAATCTAACAAAAAAGAGGGTTAAACCTCTTTTTCCCAAAGTGTCCCTTGGGCACTATCCATAAGTGAAATACTCATAGACTTTAATTCATCTCTTATCTTATCACTTAGTTCAAAGTTTTTCTCTTTTTTAGCGTTGTTTCTTTTTTGTATGAGTGTTTCTATATTTTCTTTCTCTTCATTTGATATACCAAATTGAAAATATTCGTAAGCGTCTTTACCTCCAACACCCAAAATATCATTTATAAAAGTAAGCGAAGCTATGATCTCTTTTTTGAGATTTTTATTTTTTGGTTCTTTATCTAGAAGTTCATTTGAAAGTGAAATATACTCATCGATACTTGCAAGTGCTTTTGATGTGTTGATATCATCATTTAAAGCTACAAATAAAGCTTCTTGAAGCTCTTTATTTACTTTTGCAGTACTTTGTACTCCATAAAGTCTTTTTTTAAGTCTGTAGAGTTTATCAAGTCTTTTTTTAGAACCTTTTAAATCCTCTTCACTAAATGAAAAATCAGCACGATAATGTGCCGTCATCATATAAAATCTAATAACTTCCCCATCATATTGTGTAAGTGCATCTTTTAAGAAAAAGCTATTTCCTAGAGATTTTGACATCTTTTCACCATTGATATTTACAAAACCATTATGCATCCAGTATTTTGCTAACTCTTGATCGTTACAACATCGTGTTTGACATGCTTCATTTTCATGGTGTGGAAAAAGTAGATCAGCACCTCCTCCATGGATATCGATAGCATACGGTAAATCATGATTTGCCAAATGTGTATCGATCATCGCACTACATTCGATATGCCAACCAGGTCGTCCATATCCAAAAGATGCCTCAAACCCAACTTCACTTGTAGGAAAAAATTTCCACATAGCAAAATCTTTTTGATCTTTTTTGTCGTTATTCATCTCAACTCTAGCTTGTGAGTTCTCATCACTTGCACGATGTGATATATTTCCATAATCTTTGTCTTTTGAAGTATCAAGATAGATACCATCTTTTAAAATATAGGCTTTATCGAGTTTAAGAAGTTTTTGAATCATCTCTATCATTACGCCTATATTTTGTGTAGCGTATGGTTCTAAATCATTTGGTAAGATATTGAGTTTTGCCATATCAGTTTTGTAGCTATTGATATAAAATGTAGTGATCTCTTCGAGTGATTTTCCAGATTCTTTGATCTTTCTGATAATTTTATCATCTACATCGGTGAAGTTTTTTGCCATCGTTACATCATAACCATTGGCTTTTAAAACTCTATGCAAAAGATCAAATACGATGGAGCTTCTTGCGTGTCCTAAATGGGCATCATCATAAACAGTTGGACCACATACATATACCGTTGCTTTATTTTTTACTTGCGATTCAAAAGGAAGTTTTTCCTTTTGAACACTATCGTAAAGATATAATGTTGGTTTAGACATAGTGATTCTTATTTAAAAAGTGATGCTAATTCTGAAACATCTTTTGTAGGTTGTTGATTTCCTGAGTTTCCTGTAGTTTCTTCTGCACCAGTTGTGGCACCTTCTAAAACATTGAGTTCGATTTCACATTTTGTTAGCATTGATGCAAGTCTGATATTGAGACCAACTTTCCCAATAGCTCGTGCTTTTTGATCTTCTGCAATTGTAACGATCGCTTTATCTTTCCCTTTTTCTCCTGCACCTTTTTCTATTTTGACACTTTTAACAATAGCAGGGCTAAGTGCTCTTGCTACAAACATCTCTAAAATAGGTGTATATTCAATACAGTCAATATTTTCACCATTTAGTTGTGCACTTACTGAGTTGATACGCACACCTTTAACTCCAACAATCGCTCCGATAGGATCAATATTTGCTTCAAGTGTAGAAAGTGCGATTTTTGCTCTGCTTCCTGGTATTCTTGCGCTGTTTTCAATGATGATTTTTCCATCTTTAAGTTCTGGAACTTCAAGTGCAAGTAAGCTCTCAAGGTATTTAGGACTTGTTCGTGATACTTCCACAACCAAACCATGTTGTTTATCAATATTTACACTTTTAACAACAGCTCGTAAGGCATCACCAACTTTAAATGACTCACCTTTAATACGGTTTTTACGAGGTAAGATCCCTTTTACTTCACCGATTTCGATAAAGGTATTGTCATTGCTATCTACTTGTGTTACAACACTTGTGATAGTGTCTCCTACTTGATCATTGTATTTTTTAAAAAGATTATCTTCTGTAAATCTTTGTAGTCGGTATTCTAGGTTTGAAAATAAAATAGTTGCTGCATTTCTTCCCATAGATTCAAACTCTAAATCATAACTTAAAAAATCTCCAATATCTAAATCAGCATCAATCTCTTTTGCTTCTTCAAGTGAGATGAAGTTTTCTGGATTGATCAGTTTTGCTTCTATCTCGTGTTCTTTTTCATAGTCATTTTGCTCTTCTCTTGCTTCACCTGTAAGTTTGATGTCATCATTTGCAACAACTTCAATCTTTTGTGCAAGCTTAAGCTCTTTGTTTGTTCTGTCTATCTCTGCTTCATATACGAGTGTATCATCTTGCATTTTTTGTGCTGTTTTAATGAGTGATTCTTTTAAAGCATTTTCTACATCGGATACTTTTAAACCTTTTTCATAAGCGATTGAATCTATAATATCAATAATTTTTTCCATAATTTTATTCCTATAATTTTAGTTTGTTAACAATGCAATATGTTTTGGAGTATTTGCGTTGTAGAGAAGTATAATAGCTTAAGTAATCTTTAATTATACTTTGGTTGAAAAAACTGTAGAAAGAGTGGTTTTAAACGCCACTCATCTCCATAAGTTGTGATTGGTGATCCGCAATAAGTGGATCGATGATCTCATCGAGAAGACCATCATTCATAATATTTTCTAAACGATAGAGTGTAAGATTGATTCTGTGATCACTGATACGACCTTGAGGATAGTTGTACGTTCTAATTCGAGCACTTCTATCTCCCGATCCTACTTGTGCTTTTCTATCAGCTCCCTCTTTATCCATTCTTTCTTGCTCTTCTAGATCATACAATCTAGCTTTTAA
>JBASAI010000328.1:0-5023 GCA_049650525.1 Arcobacteraceae bacterium | reverse complement strand
AGGTAAAATAGACAAATTAAGTGATGAATTTATCGATAACATGCTCAATCTTGACGAAGATATCGAAGTGATGATAAGAGATAGTGTACGAAGCTGTGGCAAAAGTGAACTAAAACTTCAAGACTATACACATATCAAAAAAGATGTTGATATTTTAGTGCCATATTTAACAAACTGTGTAAAAGTAAAACAAACAGGGGTAAATATTCTTTTATATGGACTTCCTGGAACTGGTAAAACTGAACTCTCAAAAGTAATAGCAAAAAAACTCAAAACAAAACTATTTGAGATAAGCTATGCAGATGAAAATGATGAAGCGATAGATGGGACAAAAAGACTCAAAGCTTTTAAAGTAGCTCAGTCATTACTCACAAACCAATCTACAATTTTGATGTATGATGAAGCAGAAGATATCTTTACTAATAACGATATATTTAGTAGCAATAGACAAAAAGATAAAGCTTGGATAAATCGAATATTAGAATCAAATACGATACCGACTATTTGGATAACGAATAATATTTACAGTATCGATAACGCACTTGTAAGAAGATTTGATATGACAATAGAAGTGCCAATACCTAAAAAATCTCAAAGAGAAAAGATTATTTCTAGTTATGCAAATGATTTAATAGATAAAGATATCATCAAATCTCTTGCACAACATGAAGATATAGCACCAGCTCTTATAAGCAGAACTGCAAAAGTGGTAAGTAGTATAGAAACAAAAGATAAAAATGAAGCTTTTAAACAAGTATTAAATAATACTCTCAAAGCTCAAGGTTACAATGAGATAAAGGAAAATAGATCAAGTGCTTTGCCAAATACCTATAATCCAAACTTTATAAATACAACTACAAATCTTGAAGAACTCACACTTGGAATAAAAGAAAATAAAAATGCAAGACTCTGTTTATATGGAGCAGCAGGAACAGGGAAAAGTGCTTTTGGTAAATATATAGCAGATACTCTTGATATGTCAGTGCTACTAAAAAAGGCAAGTGATCTACAAAGTAAATGGGTGGGAGAGTGTGAAAAAAATATAGCCAATGCTTTTAGTGAAGCAAAAGATGAAAACGCAGTTCTTATTTTCGATGAAGTAGATAGCTTCTTACAAGATAGAACCAATGCAAAAGCATCATGGGAAATCTCACAAGTAAATGAGATGTTAGTACAGATGGAAAACTTTGATGGAATATTTGTAGCAACAACAAATCTAATGGATAATCTTGATAAAGCAAGTTTGAGAAGATTTGATCTGAAGCTAGAGTTTGAATATCTCAAACCTACACAAGCTTGGGAAATTTTCAAAAGTTATTGTAAAGAGTTAAAGATAAAAAAACCTGCTGAGAGTTTTAAATCAGCTGTTGAAAACTTACGATTTCTGACTCCTGGAGATTTTGCAGCAGTCGTGCGTCAAAATAGATTTAGACCCTTAAAGAATGTAAAAGATTTGATAGCTCGACTTGAGGATGAAGTAAAAGTAAAAAATGTGGATAGCAGTAGGAAGATGGGGTTTATTTAGATGAATAAGATTACTCTAGTTTTAGAGAACTTTATACAAAAATTTAACTTTTTTAATAAGAAAGCAAATGGCATCTACAAAGATAAATCAATATGTATTATTGGCATCGGTGGTGGAGGCGGTAATATAACTGCTGATATATCAAAAATAGATAATCAATTTCACACTGTGTATATAAACAGCGATATAAATGCATTAGATTCAAAACAATCAGGAGATAAAATAGTTTTAGGTCGTGAAACAAAAAGGGGACTTGGTTGTGGTGCTCAAGTGTCGTGTGGAGTGAAGCTTTTTGATGATGAGATTAAACAAGAATTATCAAGTTTAATAAAGAAAGATAAAGAGATATATCTTATCTCAACTTTAGGGGGAGGTGTAGGAAGCGGTACAACCCCAGAGGTTTTGATGTATCTTCAAAAAAGAAGAAAAAACATCAAAGTGATAGTAGTCACACCTTTTAAATTTGAAGGGAAACATAGAAATGACATTGCTTTGCATTCTATTCAAGATATTCAGAATAATATCAAGGATATTGAAAATCTAACTATTTTAAAAAATGATGACTCACTTCATAAATTAAAAACTAAAAATCTTAGTGTCAAAGAAGCTTTTCAAATTATGCCGAATCGTATTTATGAGATGATAAATAAATAAAGCAGACATAAAGCTGTCAATACTTCATAATACAATTATCTTATCTTAGAAAATTGGAGTATTGTAAAATGGAAAAAGTAAAAATAACAGAAATCGCTCAGGAGTTAGGCTCGACAAGTAAGGATGTGTATCAAAAAGCGATATTGATGTCTATAAATGTAAAGTCAACACGCAGCAGTGTAAGCATCGAAGAAGCTCAAAAAATATTTGATGCTATTTTATACAACAAAGAACAAACAACTAAAATAACACTTGAAAATGTAAATGAAACAATAGAAGAGGAATATTGTTCATTTTATAAAAAGGGTAAATTGTACATATCACTTACCAATCAAAGTATAGATTTGGAGTTTAACCAACATATTGTAAATACATTTGAAAGCAATGATGTGGATAATTTTTTGTTGTTTAGTTACTGTAACAGTGATGAAAATCTCAAATCGAATTTTAAAGACTTCTTTGATGATTTTGATGTAGGAACTGTAAGTGATGAAAAGCCACTTGAAAACTTAGAGTACTACGCAAAAAGATATAACCCGAAAGCTATTTTGATAGATGGCATTGATTTCAAATACCTAGATGAAAATTTTGAAAAACTACTAACTCTTATAAAAAAAGTATCAATATATAAAATCAAATACAATTTTGGTGTTGTAAATATCAGTAAAGAGAAGCAAAGTGAGCTTATCAAAAGAATCAATAAGTTTTTTATCAATAATGTTTCAACTAATATGCCTAAAAAGGAGATGATATTATGACTATTGCATTTGAAGAGATAGAGTGTCCAAACTGTGGGAAACAAATAAAGATGACATATAAAGGTTCGCAGTTAGTTTTATCACATAAAACAGACTTGAGAAGCGTGGGTAAATCTACACCAACACCTTTTATAAATTCTTGTAAGTATTGTAAATATACTTTTTTTGATGAAAATGTGGAGTTGGATAAAAAGTTATTATCTGAATATATACAAAGTGATGAGTATCTCAATATATTTAAAAAATATAAAAGTATAAAAAACTTTTTGATTATCTATCATATATACAAAAATCAGAAGCAGGAAGCAAAAAAATTAAATCTTGCATTGCTCTATACTTATTATATATCAAATGATTTAGATGATTTGAAGTTTTTAGTAGAAAATTATAAGATATTTTTAGAAACAAATACAGAAATTACTGGGGATACTTTGTTTGCCAATATGCTTATAGGTGAATATCATAGAAGAATAGGGGACTTTATAACTGCAAAGCCTATCTTTGAGAAAATCAAAATAATGAATAATGATGCTAATAGTAGTTTTGTAAGTATGTGTATAAATATGACAAATTTTCAACTAAAACTCATTGCAGATAAAAATTGTAAACTTGAAATATATGATGAAAAGAGTAATCGGATTGAAATATTTTAATGTTTTTGGATTAAAGAGTTAGCGTATGGAAACTATCACTTTAGAGATTAATAATCTAGCATATACATTTACTGTAAAAAGTAAGTGCCACAAAGAATTAATTGAAAAGTATTTTGATAAAACACAGCCTATTAATACTCTTCATCTTTTAGAAGCCTTTATTAATGTGACAAATGAATTAGTAGATACAGAACACTCAATTATAAGAATGACACAAGATATATGTAAACTGACAAAGAAAAGATAAAGCTCGTAGTAGTGATTATTATACTTTAAAAGTTTACGAGTTTTTTTTAGCTACAATAAAATTAAGTAAAGGGAGATACCTATGGGAATAAATGAAGAGTTAGAAAAAGTATATAGATTAAAATGGGATGCACTCATCAATAATGGGTATGAAATGATTAATAAAATACTAAATGATAGTAGTGATAGCAAATCTAGTTTTAATGATATAACTAGTAAGGAGATAAAAAGTAATAAAGAATTAAAAAATATTCCATCAAATCCTTTATTACTTAAAGTAGATGAGAATGAAATTGAAAATGCTGATATTAAAGTTATGTTTTTTGGACAAGAAACTTTAGGTTGGCATAGGTTTGGTACATCATTAACAGAAGAGATGGATGGTTATGAAAAATATTATTATCATGGAAAAAAAACTAATAAATTTTGGTCCCATGGGATTGAGTTCTTCAAAAGAAGCTTGAGTGAATTTTATAGAAAAGAAGATAAGTCTGTAGCATATCTTTGGAATAATATTTCAAAGATGGGAAGATATCAAAATAAAGTAGGTGTTCCTAAAAATATAAAAGATTTAGAGAGAGAACATTTTCATTCTATTATTAAAGAAGAAGTTAAAATAATTAATCCTGATATAATTATTTTTTTAACAGGAGATAGAAATAATGATATAAAATTTAATTTCGGAAATGTAAAATTTGAAGATATACATTATAATGCGACATTAAAATCTAAAAATGGGAAAAGAAACTTCAAAAAAGCTCAAAAAATAATTTTAGAAGATTTCAATCATATAAAATGTGTCAAACTTTATCATCCATCATATTTTGGTGGTTTTAATAATATCAAAGATGATGCATTAAAATTAATAAAAAATGAGGAAAAAGATGAACAATATAGATAGTGCAGATATAAAAGTGATAAATGCTCACAAAGGCTACACGATAGATTTTAATGGTGAAATGATACCTTAGAAACATAAAAAAGTGGTATGTTAAGACCAAAAGCTCTTTTGTGTGGGTCATGTGTATTATCCTATCTATACTATTGATAAAATTAAAGCTACTACTATTTATAATACAGGTATAGATAAACAAAACGATATTCCAAGTTTTCATAGTATTGAGATAACTATTTAAAATCGTAAAAGTCTAAAGTCAAAAATCATTTAAAGATAAATATAATTATCA
>JBASAI010000327.1:0-2642 GCA_049650525.1 Arcobacteraceae bacterium | reverse complement strand
TTATTGGGTAAATTATTATGCTAAATTTGTGTAAACACTTTGTACATCGTCATCATCTTCAATTCTTTCAAGTAAAACTGAAAGCTCTTCCATCTCTTCATCTGTTATTTCTATAGGAGCATTTGGGACTCTTTGAAGTGAGCCTTTTTCGTACTCTAATTTCATCTCATGAAGTTTATTTGCCATATTTCCAAAGTCGGTATAATCAGCAATAATAGAGATATTTTCATCATCTTCTGTTTTAATTTCTTCTAAACCAGCATCGATAAGCTCCATCTCTAAATCATCCATATCCATATCAGGAGTCTTCATCTCAAAAATTGCTTTTCTATCAAAATGAAACTCTAAAGATCCTGTAGGAACTAAAGAACCTCCACCTTTATTAAATATTGTTTTGATATTTGCTACTGTTCTAGCTGTGTTTTCTGTGGCTGTTTCTACAAAAATCAAAACACCATTTTTCCATTTTCCTTCATAGTTTACTTCTGTCATATTCGCAATATCTTTGGCACTTGCTCTTTTGATTGCTGATTCGATATTGTCTTTTGGTAAGTTTTGTGCTTTTGCAGTAGCAATTGCACTTCGTAATGTTGCATTTGTATCAGGATCACTACTTCCTGCTTTTGCTGCCATTGTAATGGCGTTTGCTAGTTTAGGAAATACTCGAGACATATTTCCCCATCTTTTCATTTTAGCTGCTTTTCTATATTCAAAGGCTCTACCCATAATTAGTTACTCTCCTGATTCAATTTAAATTATTATATCATAAGAAAATATGAGAAAACTTTTAGTTCTCAGATTCTCTTTCTTTCCTTTTTGCTTTCATTTTTGATGTAGCGAGTTTTCGCATATCTTCCGTGGTATCCAACTCATCCATAATTTCTAGTCCTAAAAGAGTTTCTACACAATCTTCAAGTGTCACAATTCCTTCAGTTTGATCATAACCATCAACAACGATTAACATATGACCTTTCGTTTTAGTAAAACTTCTCAATGCTTTTAATACTGGAATATTTTCATGTATTCTTTCAATTTTAATCATAATCTCTTGAAGAGTTACATTTGGATCTTTTATAGCATGTTTAAAAATCTTTTTTGTTAAAACCATACCTATTATATTATCAATTGTCCCATCATAAATAGGAAGTCTTGAAAACTTATATGTTCGTTTATCTTCAAGTAAATCTTTTATCAAAGTATTTTTTTCTACAGCAAAAACAACACTACGAGGAGTCAAAATATCTTTTATTCTGATCTCTTTTAAACTTAATGCATTTTCAATAATATCCGATTCCATATCATTAATCATTCCATCTTCTTCACTTAATAATGCAGAATGAATTAACTCTTCTCTTGAAACTGTATCACCATCATTGTTTTTATTGATTTTTCGTGTTACAAAAAGAGTGAGTATAATGATAGGATAAGTAATAATGATAAATATATTTATCAGTCTCGCACCAAGAGGAGCTAACTCTTTCCAATAAATTGCTCCAATAGTTTTAGGAATAATTTCAGCAAAAAAGAGAATTAAAAATGTCAATACAATTGAAACTATTAATACTAAATTACTATCATTATTAAATACTATTTGTGCCTGAACACCAATAGCTGTTGCACCTAAAGTATTTGCAAATGTATTTAAAATCAAAATAGATGATATTGATTTATCTATATCTTTTTTTAACTTTTTAAGTAATGCACCTGATTCTGGATTTACTTGTTCAAGAACAGAGATGTATGATACATTTGTTGATAATAAAATCGATTCCAAAATAGAACACAAAAACGAAACGCCAATAACCAAAACGAATAAAAAGATTAGAAATTCCACGAATAACCTTTTTTATTTGATATTAAGAACAAGGGGGGATAGGTATCCAACGATAAACTCCATAAATTTAATTTTATTTATTATATCAAATACTATATTAAGTTTACACTTAAAAAACTTTTCCTATAGAACTTACTACTTTACCGAGTACATTTATACCTTCTTGTTGTACTATTTGCTTTGGATATTCTTTATTATCAGAAATCACATCAAGCCCACCATCATCCCGTCTTTGTATTCTTTTTACAAATAAACCGTTATCATTTATAAAGGCATAAATTCCATCTTTATTGATATCTAGTTTTGTTTTATCGATAAAAATAATATTCCCATTATTAAGTGTTGGCTCCATACTATCTCCTGTCACATTAATAGCTTCCATATTTTTAACATTATCAGGTCCCCCGATAATATCGATAAAAAAATCTGGCAAATCAAGTTTTTCATAATGATCTTCTTCATCATACGCTCCACCACCAGCACTCACACTAATACTCGGAAAATATTTAATCCAATATTTATCAGTTGTATCGATCAAACTACTAGGATCTTGTCCATATAACATCCAATTTATTGATATCTTTTTTAAAGCACAAAAATTAAGTATATTTGAAAAAGGAACACTATTTCTTTTTTTCATTGTTGCAAAATTAACACTTGTCAAATCTAAAGCACTGGCTATCTCTTTATCAAACACTTTTCCGTCTGCTTTTTCACTTGCCATTACATCTCGTAATTTCTCAATTATTTCATTTATATTAAACATTGGTTTATCTCCTGTGTGTTTTTATATTTTGTATTATATCAT
>JBASAI010000326.1:0-4548 GCA_049650525.1 Arcobacteraceae bacterium | reverse complement strand
GGTGAGTGCAGCTCAGAACCTTCGACATATCCTTTTTCATATTTGAAATCTATCCCTGGAGAAACGATCGCTTTATGGTATGCAATAACTTCACCATTTTCTAAGATCACGCTATTATTAGCACCATCTATTTTTTTAACTTTGGCATGGATCACTTTTACTTTATATTTTTTCTCTAAAGTTTTATAATCATGTTTGATATAATCGATATCATTTAGTCCAGCAATTACTGTATTTCCAAATGGACAAGTGTAGTACTCTTTGTTTTGTTCGATTAAGATCACTTCAGTATCAGGACTAAATTTTGTCATATATTTAGCAGCAGTAGCACCACCAAATCCACCACCTACAACAACAACTCTTTTTTTATTTTTAGGTAAACTTCCAACACTTGTAAGACTACTACAAGCAGCCATAGAAAGAGCAAAAGAACCCAAAACTAATTTATTAAAATTTCTTCTATTCATCATAATTATATCCTTTTATCTTTCTATCTTAGAAAAGTAGTATGAAACTTGTTCTAATTCTTCATCAGTAAAACCTTTTACATGTTTGTCCATCATAGTACCAGCTCTTCGTCCATATTTATAGTCAAGTAGTGTAGTATACATTCCAGTTTTACTCAATCCTGCAATAGATGGGGTAGTCATAATAGATTTTCCATTTATCCCATGACATGATGTACATGTAAGTGATAACATCTCTCCTTTAGCTGCATCATATTCTGCAGAAAACCCAATACCATATAAACATAGTAAAGATAAAGCAATTTTTTTCATTCTCTTTCCTTTTTAGTGTGTAAGTTATCTATCAATAATAAAATTAATATATTAAATAGTATAACAAAATATTATAAATAAAGTTCTAAATTAGAGATCAAATCTGATTGATATGTATATAAAAGTAACATAAATTATAACTCTTTATTTAAAGTATGAATAAAATGGTAACACATGATTCTTACTAGAGATTCGAAAATATTTGTGCTTATTACAAGAAAAAAGAGAAAAATTATGTATAATATGAAATGATTTTAAATAAAAATAACAATTTTGCTATACTTTTAGCAGGTATATTATCTCTTACGATAGGGGTAGGAGTTGCACGATTTGCATTTACTTCTTTACTTCCTTCAATGCTTGAAGATTTTTTGACTATTCAATATGCTGGGTTGTATGCCTCCATAAATTTTGCAGGGTATCTTTCTGGAGCACTTTTTGCTATGTTTATAAAAGATATTAATACAAAAGTAAAGTATTTTCGTATAGGAATATTGCTCTGTATATTCACAACACTGATTTTAGCAACAACAGTAAATGAAATGCTTTGGCTAATATCTAGAATACTTGCAGGTTTTGGAAGTGCGATGGTACTAATAGTTGGTGGATCTATAGTAATGGTGAAGCTGAATTATGAAAATAAAACAAAAGCGATGGGCATTTATTTTACTGGTATTGGGTCAGCGCTTGTATTATGTGAACTTATAAGTCAATATGTACTTACTAAAACTACTTGGAATGATGTTTGGATGATACTAGTTCTTTATTCTATTGTCATATCTATTTATGTTGTATATATCCTTTCTTTTGATAAAGAGATTAAAAAGGATCCTCCTAAACATACATTTTCATTTAAAATTTTCACCCCATATGTGATATTTTTGACACTTGCATATTTTACAGCTGGTGTTGGATTTGTGGTTCAAGGTACTTTTTTACCAGATATCATACACTCACTAGAAGGGCTTGAAGAATATGGAAGTTTAGTATGGTTATGTGTGGGAATTGCAGGGATACCATCTGCAGTGATATGGATGCGATTAGCGCATAAGTATGGAAGTGTAAATATCATCATCGTAGTGATGTTTTTACATATAGCAGGTATCTTGATACCAACGATTTCAAATGGAATTTTTTTAAACCTTCTTTCTGGGGCATTATACGGAAGTACATTTATTGCACTTGTCGCACTTTTTATGACACTGGGAGGAAAAATAGCTCCACAAAATCCAGTAGTACTTATGGGTGCTTTTACGACTGCTTATGGAATAGGGCAAGTTTTTGCACCATTGTATAGTATAAAACTCATTTCTATTTTTGGAAACTACGATAGCACTTTATATCTAACTGCCTTTATTGTTTTTATAGGTATTGTGTTTTTATTTTTAGCGAAGAAAGTCGAATCAAATAAACTCTAACTCAACCAATATGTAATCAAAAAGTAACCCTTATTCTATAATATTATAGAAATTATAAATAAGGGTTTGTCGTGAACTACTTTACAACTGTGAAATCAAAACTAAATATCATATCTTTTTTGACAATTGCTGGCTTTAGTATTTTAATACTTTTGATCACATATTATTCAAATACTCAAAAAGTGTATGATAGTGTGCTCAATAGTTTTACAGAATTAAAGGTTTCGATGGTTCGATTAGAAAATATAGCAAAGAAAAAAGTTGAAGATGATAAGTTCCAAAAAGAGTACAAACTTACGCAAGATATCTATACTGAACTGTATCAAAAAGCAGATGAGGTGAATATAAATCTTAATATATTGGATACTTTTTATAAACAACTTATCGTATCTCAAAAGGCTTACGCAATAGTATTTGATAAGCAGCAAGAGATAAATCAAAATTTAACAAATATGAACTATGCCAAAAACAAAATTAGTGCAATATTTATGAATGTATTTGACTATAAACTTTTGCAATATATGATGACTTTGGAGCTTTCAGAAAAAAACTTTTTACTTACAAAAGAGATCAATCTCAAAAAGTTTGGACGAACACAATTCAAAATGAGAAGATCTGTTCGAGCATCTGAAAATTTTACTACAAATAAACCATTACAAAAAGAGATCAATGAATCTTTGATAGAGTATCAAAAGATGTTTACTTTAGTCGTGGAAAATCAAAAAAATATCGATATGTTACACGATGAACTTAACGCTCATTTTGTACAAACCGATAAACTTCTTCTTTCATTAAATAGTGAGATAATTGAGGAAGTGAATGGAAAAAAAGAGGCACTGTTTTATATGATCGTTGCTATGGCATTTTTGATTGTAATTTTACAGTTTATTATCATCACTTTTTTTTCAAAAGAGATCGTAAAAAATCTCAAAATGGTACAAAAAGGTTTAAGAAGTTTTTTTGATGTGATAAATTATAAAGCCAATAGTGCAGAAAAATTGATTATCACCACAAAAGATGAGTTTGCTCATATCGCAAACGAGATCAATACCAATATCGAATCAAGTGTAAAACTTCTCAATCACAATAAAGAGGTACTTGAAGAAGCAAATAATATCTTACAAAAAGTTGCCAATGGTTTTTATGGTTACAAAATTCCACATCACAACAATGTCTCACCAGATGTAAAAGATCTCATTATCAATATAAATAAAATGCTGGATGAAACAAAAAATAAATTCGATATTTTAAATAAAGCGTTAGAAGCATATGGTCAATACAATTTTGAATACACCGTACCTAAAAAAAGTGAAACTGGATTGTATGGTGATTTTGGAACATTGGTTGCGAGTACAAAACTTATCGGAAATAATGTATCAGAATTTTTGGCGATGATTTTAAATACAGGTGATAAACTCAACGATGACACTTCAGTGCTAAGTAAAAGCTCGATTGAGTTATCAAATGCCTCAAACTCACAAGCAACATCTTTGGAACAAACATCAGCATCACTTGAAGAGATCACCCAAAATATACAAAATAACACAAAAAATGTAAACACAATGTCTCAATATGCAAAAGAACTCTCACACTCAGCCGATGAAGGAAAAGTGTTATCCAATAAAACAGCACAATCAATGGATGAGATAAATGGTCAAGTTATTGCAATCAATGAAGCGACCTCTATTATTGATCGTATTGCTTTTCAAACCAATATTTTGAGTTTAAATGCAGCGGTTGAAGCTGCCACTGCAGGCGAAGCAGGAAAAGGTTTTGCAGTTGTTGCTCAAGAGGTAAGAAACTTAGCGGCTCGATCAAAAGAAGCTGCTCAAGAGATAAAAAGTCTTGTTCAAATTGCAACACAAAAAACAGAACAAGGGAAAAAAATAGCAAATGAGATGAGTATTGGATATGAAAATCTCAATAGTCATGTCACAAACACGATAAAAATAATCGATGCTGTCTCAACAGCTAGTTCAGAACAACAACAAAGTATCGAACAAATAAATAGTGCTATTGGTGAACTTGATCAAAATACACAAATCAATGCAAAAAATGCACAGTATATCTCAAATTTATCAGGATCAATTTCTCATCTATCACAAGAGTTGATCAATGCATCCTCAAATGCAAAATTTAAAGATATATATAGAAAACAAGTTTGTGATATTGATCTAGTGTATAAAACTGCAGAGCTTAAAAATGCTCATATTAAATTTAAGATGAATAACTATGCAAAAGTAGGGAGTTATGAAAAATGGGATGTGACACTTGAAGATTCTTGTGTGATGGGAAAATGGATGCACGAGTGTGAATCAAAAAAACTTCCATATACGACCGTTCCTCAATGG
>JBASAI010000325.1:0-2361 GCA_049650525.1 Arcobacteraceae bacterium | reverse complement strand
GGTTGTAGCTGCTACAAATAAAATAGAAGTTTTAGATGAAGCACTTTTGAGAGCAGGTCGATTTGATAGACGAGTATTTTTAACTTTGCCAAATAAAACAGATAGAATAAATATCTTAAAACTTTATCTAAAAGATAAAACAGTAAATATAAATATAGAAAATCTTGCAAATGAAACAAGTGGTTTTAGTAGTGCTTCTTTGTCTGCACTTTTAAATGAAGCGTTGTTATGTATGATCAAAAGAGAAGGTACGAGTTTACTTGAAGATGATATCGAGTTTGCAAAGCAAAAAGTACAATTTGGTAAAAAACAAATAGCGATACTATCAACAGAACAAAAAGATATATTAGCAACATACCAAGCAGGAAAAGCGTATATCACACAATCAAAAGTAAACTTATTTGATGAAGGTATCTCAACACAAAATATCATCTATCCTTCAAAAACACAACTAAAAAACACAATCAAAAAATATTTATCAGGAAGTGTTGCCTTAGAGATCATTAAAAATGAGTCTTATGTGGTGTTTGAAACAGAGATAAAAGAGTCTTATACAATCGCTCAAAAAATGGTAGAAGAGTATAAAATGGAACAATCTATAGAAACACTTATTCATACGATCAAAGATGAACTCAAGAAAGATATCATCTCAAATATCGAAGAGGTGAAAAGAATCCGTGATGTTTTACTAAAGGATGAAGTTGTATTTTAGTGGGTTTTCGTTACAAAATGAAGAAGGATTATTTCAAGAGTATTTAGAAACATCAGATTTTGTGGTAAGTGGCTTTAGTTTTGGCGCTATAAAGGCTGTTGAGTATGTTTTGGAAACTACAAAAAGAGTAGACAAGTTACAACTATTTTCCCCTGCGTATTTTAATGATAAAGAGAAAAAGTACAAAAGAATGCAGTTGCTTTATTTTACGAAAGATTCTGCACAATATTGTGAACAGTTTTTACAAAATGTAGGATTTTCAAAAGAACTCGCATCTGAATATTTCGAGCAAGGGACTTATGCTGAGCTTGAGGAACTTTTGGAGTATTTTTGGGATGAAAAAAAGTTACAAAAAATAGTAGATAAAAATATAAAAATAGAGGTATTTTTAGGAGCGAACGATAAAATTATCGATGCAAGTAAAGCATTGGAGTTTTTTAAACAGTTTGCCGAAGTGTATTATATAAAGAATAAAGGGCATATATTATGAGTGAAAAAATAGCAAAAATAGGAATAGTAACTGCATCAGATCGAGCAAGTAAAGGGATCTATGAAGATATTTCGGGTAAAGCAATTGAAGATACGATGAATGATTATTTATCATCTCCTTGGGAAGCTGTTTATAGATGTATCGAAGATGACCAACAAACTATAGAAAATACGCTCAAAGATTTAGTGGACAATGAAGAGTGTTGTTTAGTAGTAACAACAGGTGGAACTGGACCAGCTAAAAGAGATGTGACACCAGAAGCTACAGAATCAGTATGTGATAGAATGATGCCTGGTTTTGGAGAATTGATGCGAACTGAGTCTTTGAAGTTTGTGCCAACTGCGATTTTGTCAAGACAAACAGCGGGACTTAGAGGAAGTAGCTTGATAGTAAATCTTCCAGGAAAACCAAAATCTATACGAGAATGTTTAGATGCAGTTTTTCCAGCGATTCCTTACTGTATCGATCTTATGGAAGGTCCTTTTTTAGAATGTAATGAGAAAGTGATACAACCTTTTCGACCTAAAAAGAAATAAGGATTCAGTACAAATGATAGTTAAAAAACTAGATATACTCAATCATATAGAACAATTACAATCTTTATTTGCAAGAGAAAAAGAGATCAAAATAGATGGTGATATCAATATTCATCATGCTATCATCAAAGAGTTAGAAGATTTTTCTTTAAAAGCACCTCCAAAATTAGAAGATCTAACGGGAGCTTTAAACTATTTACAAAAGCAAGGAAATTTGAAAATATATGAGATATATGAATTTATAAAAATCATTGTATATTTTCAGTATTTACAAAAATTTACTTTCACAGGCAAGCTAGAACAGTGGATAGAGAAAATAATCATTCCAAAAGAACTCGATGTTGTGATAAATGCTTTTGATGACAAAGGTGAGATTCTTCATGGATATAGTGAAGATTTGGACCGTGTAAATACAAATATGTACTCAAATAGAGATGCAATTAAACAAAAGCTATATGGAATCGTAAACAGCAAAGGGCTCCAACCATATCTCGTAGATCATCAAGTGCATTTGGTTCATGGTGAGCAAGCTTTGATGGTACGAGCTGGATTTAACCATGTTTTAAAAGCCAAGGTAGTGGATCGAAGTCAGGGGGGATTTTTTTATGTGATTCCTCATAGTG
>JBASAI010000324.1:0-4722 GCA_049650525.1 Arcobacteraceae bacterium | reverse complement strand
ATTAAACTACGAAGGAGTTTTTATGGAATTAGTATTAAATTATTTTGATAATTTTCTTACACTATTAAATGCAATGTCAATTTATATTATGCTTGGATTATTGTGTGCAGGTATTTTAAAACAGATAATACCTGATAATTTTGTCTCAAAACATCTAGGAAAAAGCTCAATAGGTTCAGTTGTAAAAGCGACATTATTTGGAGTGCCTTTACCTGTTTGTTCTTGTTCTGTGATCCCTTTAGCACAAGGACTGAAAAAAGAGGGAGCAAGTAAAGGTGCTGTACAAAGTTTTTTGATCTCCACTCCTATTACTGGGGTTGATTCTATTTTAGCAACTTATTCACTTTTTGGTTTTATTTTTACTCTTTTTAGAGTTGTCTCCTCTATAGTAATTGCAATAAGTGTTGGTCTTATTCAAAATTTAGTACAAAAAAAAGATAATGAGATCACAAGCAAGGAAGAAGAAGTAACCTCATGTTGTTCCTCTTCAAGCTGTACTACTCCAACTTCAAAAAAGAAATTTTCATTTTTAAATGTAGTAAAATATGGGTATATAACACTTTTTAGTGATATGGCAAAAGCACTTCTTATTGGACTGCTTTTAGGGAGTTTATTTGTAACCTTTGTTCCAAAAGAGTATACTCATATCTTATTTGAAAACCAATTTTTAACCTATATAGTAGTGATGTTATTTGCTATGCCTTTATATACTTGTGCTACAGCATCTTTACCAATAGCAGCTGCTTTTATGCTCCAAGGGATGTCCCCTGGTGCTGTATTTATATTTTTAACAGCGGGACCTGCAACAAGTATTGTGACTATGAGTGTTGTGTATAAATTATTGGGTAAAACCTCTTTAATCATATATTTAGTGGTTATAGCTACTTTAGGATTGTTATTTGGGTTTATTTATGATACTTTTTTTCAAGAATTGAGTTTAGTAAACATATCTCTACACCATGAGCATACTAATATCATAAATCACCTCTCTTCTCTTGCAATGATACTCTTAATATGTTATCATCTTTTTAGAGATTCATTTATGAAAAAAACAAGTTGTTGTTCAAAGAAGCCTGAGACAAGTAAATTTACCACAACAAATAGTGGATTAAAAAAGAATAATTTATCAGTAAACACAACAACAAATCATATAATAAAGAAAAATATATTATTTAGAACAAAGGAATAGATATTGATAAATGACACTACATGTCTTAGGATCAAAGTTGATGAAGAGAAGATAGCGCGTGAACAAAAAGAGTTGATTTTACAACAAGATATGTTTTCCAAAAAAGAGAAAATCTTTTCTCTTATGGGAAGTGATGTGAGATTAAAAATAATCTATCTTCTTTTAAAAAACGAAAAACTTTGTGTATGTGATCTAAGCGATATCCTCCAGATGAAACAATCTCCCGTATCACAACATTTAAGAAAACTAAAAGATTCAGAGTTGCTTGTTTCAAAAAGAGAAGGTCTTATGATTAACTATTATATCAATCCATTATATCAAAAAGAGTTAATTGCTTTACTATCGTAATCTCATACAATAGAACATTATTTGAAGTATAAATATTTAGTACAATCCAACAAAATCCAAAAACTTATCTTCAAATGTTGTTGCACTATCTTTATTGAAGTTTTTCATTGTATCTTTATGGATGATTCCATTTTTTTGTACGATGATCATATCATCGATAAGATGCTCCAGATCATTCATCACATGAGAAGTAATAAGAACAGTTTTGTTAGTATCTTTTATATATTTTTTGAGATAGTCTATAAAAAGTCGTCTATATCCAGCATCAAGCCCCATCGAATAATCATCCAATATCAGTAGCTGTGCATTTTGTGCAAACAAACATCCCAAAACTACTTGTGATTTTTGTCCAAAAGAGAGAGAACTTATCTTTTGTGAATAATCAAGTTTCATCAAATCTACCAAATCATAAAAAACTTTTTTATCCCAATCTTTATAAAATGGTGCAAAAAACTTTTCTATCTCTTCTATAGACATATAATCATACGATACAAATCCCTCATGTAAAAGAGCAATTTTACTTTTTGCTTGAGAAGATAAGTTATGTGATGGCTCACCAAATATGAGACATTTACCACTTTTTGGTTTGAGATAACCCATAAGTATATTGATCAAAGTAGATTTTCCTACTCCATTTTTCCCTAAAAGACCAAAAACACTTCCTTCATAAATATCAATATTTAGATTCTCGTATATCTTTTTTGATCCATAACTATGGCTTAAATCTTTTATCTCAATGATTTTATAGCGATTATTATTTTTTGTCACAACTTCCTCCACAACTATCGCAACCTGATGTTTTGAATAATTTTCTATACAAGAAGTACAATGCTCCTAAAGTGATGATACCTAAAAATATATTTTCCATGATGATCCCTTGTGTATTTTATAGTTTATTTATCGATAAAAAGATTGTCATACAAAAATCCTTGTACAAAATCTATTTTTGTATCTTTTGCTACTTCTAAATCCTCATAAGTTTCAATTCCCTCTAATATCACTTTTTGGTTCTGACTGTGTGCAAAATCAACGATACCATTGATGATATGAATAAAAGATTTGTTTAATTTCATAGCTGTTAACAAATCTTTGTCAAGTTTTATGTCGTTTGTTCTATTAAGTAGGAATATTGAAACCATTGAGTCTTCTTTAAAAAAATCATCCATTGCAAATTCAAACTTAAATTTATTGAAAATATCAATAAGCATTGAAATATTAATGTGTGCGTGAGAATTTTCTACTAATTCTATCGTAAAATTCTTTTGATTTTTAAAAAAACTAAAGAGTTCTTTTACCCCTTTTTTATACCCAAAAACATGCGGGTCAAAGTTGACAAAAAGTTTTGCATCTTTTGGTCTATTTTGAAACTGTACTTTTTTTGTATGATATTCTAATTGATAAAAATGTTCTAAATTATGATGACAATGTCCAAAAACTATATCAGGAGCGATCAGTTCATTTTTATATTTAAAACGAGCTAGTGCTTCATATGCATAGATCTCTTGATCTTTAATGGAGAGTATTGGTTGGTATTGAGTATAGAAGTTTTTATTTTCTATTATATTGTGAATTATCTCAGGAGATAAGAGATTTGGATTATTGAATTTACACATAGTAATCCTATATTTTGATTTCCAAAATAGTATACAAAAGGCTCTTAATACTCCATTAATATTGAGAATTATTATCAGTAAAAAGAGATGAAATGATTATTCAGTCTCTTTTTTTGTTGTAGTGGTTTTTTTAGTTGTTGCAGGTTTCTTTTTTACTGCAGGTTTTTTAGCCGTAGTGGTTGTTTTTTTAGCAGGTGCTTTTTTTGTTGTGATTTTTTTAGCTGTAGCTTTCTTTGTGGGTGCTTTTTTGGCTGTTGCTCCTCGTCTTCCTTTTACAGGTTGGTTTTTTATGATCTCTTTTACTTCATCCCAATTTAACGCTCGGATATCTTGCTCATCTAACTCTTTTGGAAGTTTGTAGTTCTTCTTTTTTGATTTGATATATGGACCATATCTTCCTATGAGAAGTTGTGTTTCCTCTTCTGGAAAGTCTTTTAAAAGTGATTTTGCTTTTATCTCTTTGAGTTCTTTGATCACTTCCAAAGCTCGTGGAAGTTCCACTGTATATGGATCATCTTCTTTGAGTGAAAAATACTGTGATTTGATCTGTAAATATGGACCAAATCTTCCTATATTTACTTTGATATCATCTCCATTTTCATCTTGACCCAAAACTTTTGGAAGTTGTAATAATACAAGTGATTCTTCAAGTGTGATGTTGTTTACACTTAGGTTCTTTGGAATTGATGCGATTTTTGGTTTCTCTTCATCTTCTTTTGTACCACACTGCACATATGGACCATATTGTCCTACTCTTGCTGTGATTGGTTTTTTGAGTTCTGGATGGTCTCCTAGCTCTCGTATGTCCGAAAATTTTGCTCGTGGAGCATTTTCTGTTTTATCTTCTACATTTTTTACAAATGGTTCATAAAACTCTTTCATCACATCTTGCCAAGCCATTTTACCATCGGCAATCTTATCAAACTCTTCTTCGACATGAGCTGTAAATCCAAGGCTTACAATATCATCAAAATGTTCTACTAAAAAGTCATTTACAACTGTTCCTATAAGTGTTGGTTGTAATTTTTTATCTTCTGTTTTGATCACATATTCTCGTGCTTGAATAGTAGCAATTGTTGGAGCATATGTAGAAGGTCGTCCGATACCCTCAGCTTCCATTTTTTTCACCAAAGAAGCTTCTGAGTATCTTGCCGGTGGTTTTGTGAAATTTTGCTCAGTTATGAGTTTTTCAAGATTTAAAAGAGTTCCTTTTGCTATTGTTGGTAAGATCTTTTCTGTATTATCCAACGCAGCTTCAGGATCATCGCTACCTTCTGTATATGATTTCATAAACCCTGCAAATACGATTCTTGTTCCTTTTGATTGGAACTCATACTCGCCATCTTTTCCTGCTTTGATTTTGTATGTTGTGTTTGCTACAACTGCTTGTGCCATTTGTGTAGCTATTGTTCTTTTCCAAATAAGACTATAAAGTCTATATTGACTATGATCAAGATACGCTTTTACATCACTAGGTTTGAGTGCTAGATTAACTGGACGAATCGCTTCATGGGCTTCTTGAGCACCTTTTGCTTTACTTTTATAGTGTCGTGGTTTTGCTAAGGCATAGTT
>JBASAI010000323.1:0-1609 GCA_049650525.1 Arcobacteraceae bacterium | reverse complement strand
CATCTTAATGTAATAAGTCTTGTTAGTTCTAAGTTCTTCAATAAACTCTTCCTGGTGTTAGTATAGATATTGGACAATCATGTTTTCGTTTGATATGATAAAATCGAATAGAAAAGTGGAGGTCTAGTATGGCAAAAAAGCGATTTAGTGATGAAGTAAAAGAAACAATAGTTAGACTGTATAACAATGGTAACGGCAAAGAAATTAAAGACTTAGCAATTGAATATGGTGTACCGCAATCAACAGTTAGATATTGGGTAGTAGGTAAGAAAAAAAGAGCTGAAAAGAATCAGTTAAAAGGTGAATCTAACTCAGAGTTAGATCAGATAAAAAAAGAAATGAAAAGATTAAAAGAAGAGAATGATATCTTAAAAAAGGCTATAACCATATTCGCCAAAAACTAAGCAATGAGCAATGTCAAACTATGATCACAGAATTATCAAGGGTTCATCCAATAAGTAAGCTGACAAAGATTTTAGAAGTACCTAAAAGCACCTACTATTATCGAAAACTTAATAAACTAACAGTCAACAAAATTCAAAGAGAAAAATTATCTAAATTAATATATGAAATATGGTTAAGAAGCCATAAAAGGTATGGTGCACCTAAAATACATCAAGAACTAATAAAAGTAGGAGAATTTCATAGCTTAAAGCATATTCAAAATTTAATGCGGGAAAAAGATATAAGATCTATTACAGTAAAAAAATTCAAACCGCAGGGCGGGAATGAATATATTGAAGAAAATAAGGTTCCAAATATTCTAGAGCAAGATTTTAATTCAGAGAAAGCGCATGAAAAGATAGTAGGCGATATAACGTATATTTACACTAAACGAGATGGGTGGTGTTACTTAAGCTCGTATATGGATCTATACAACAACGAAATATTAGGTTGGAGCTTTTCAAAAGAGATGACAACAAAGATAGTAATTGAAAGTTTAGAAATGGCATGTTTAAAGATAAAGAATACAAATAAAGTCATCGTTCATACAGATAGAGGTAGTCAATATACATCTAACATTTATAGAGAATTAATTGAAAAAAAAGAAATGAAGGGATCGTATTCTAGAAAAGGCAATCCATATGATAATGCTTGTATTGAATCATTTCATTCAGTGTTGAAAAAAGAGTTAATACATCAGCGAGAATATACAAATTATGAAGACGCAAATAAAGAAATTATAGAATATATTGAAGGTTGGTATAATAAGAGGAGAATCCAGAAAAAATTAAACTGGAAGTCTCCTCTTGACTATAAAAAATGTTCTTAACAGGCGAAAAAAATATTGTCCAAGAACTTGACGTAATACCAGGATGCTATAAAAGATAGATATATTCTTTAAAGAGATAAAAAAGTTAAATTCTTTATTTGGAATTATATTTCATAGATCTTATTTTAACAGTTTGGAAGATGAGATATTTTTAAATACTAGATATTACAAAAAAATAAAAACTTCCTAGCTGTAATAGTCACACAGTTGGGAAGTTTTTATTTTACTATTTTAAGGAAAGAAATGAAAAAAATATTACTATTTTCATTTGCTTATATATATTAGTCGTATAAAGTGTATAAAAAGTTTAAACTTTTATATAAATAAAATTAATAC
>JBASAI010000322.1:0-3571 GCA_049650525.1 Arcobacteraceae bacterium | reverse complement strand
GGTTTATGATCATCTTTACTGTAGGAATTAGTTTTACGAGTAGTGATGAATTATAAAGAAGTTTCATAATAGGATAAAGATTTTCTTTATGTAAAATAGTAACGATCAAAGCTTTTGTGACATCATTTGTTTTTGCAGGTAAAATTGTATTTGCAGCATACGAAACATACGAAGGATCAAAATGTTCAACATCTAAAGGCAAGGCAACTATCTCTTTTAAAAAGAGATTTAACCTTTTTGATTTATTGTGAAATGATGTGTATATTTTTTTATCATGATAAAAAACATTTTTTTCGATTCTGGCATCTCTGAGTTGAGAGAAATTGGAGAGATCATAGATATATTTTCGTATGATTTTTTTACTCATAATAGTAGAAAAATGATGAATCGTATGCAAAGATAAAAGTATCTTTTCCATACATTGTCGCTCTTTTACATATCGTGAAGTATCACTAAATCCAAGCCAATCGCTCAACTCAGGCAAGATATCAAAAGTAACAATATCAAGCTTCTTTTTAGCGATCAGATGTAAAGCACTTCGTACTCTAAAAATGTACTCCAATGCAATAGCATATTTTTTGTACTCTTCATCTGTAAATAATATACCACAAAGTTGTTTGGTACTTGTGATACCGTATTCGATATTTGAGATCCAAAAAAGCATGTTTGACTCTCTCATTCCTCCATAACCGTCTTTTATGTTTGGTTGCATATTCAGAGGTGTTTTTAAAAGTCTTATTTTGTGCTCTTCAAGTTTCTCTTCGATAAACTCTTTTCTATTGTATTTTCTTATTTGTGAAAGTTTTTGTTCAAATTTATACCATAAATTTTTTGATCCATGGATAAGTCTCGATTCTAAAATCGATGTTTTTATTGTGACATCTGACTGAACCTCTTTTGCTATATCTTCTATATTATGGACACGGCTTCCAAGTTTTAGACCACTATCCCACGCTAAAAGTACAAACTCTTCTAAAATAGGCTGTATATTGAAACCTGGAACTTCATCATATAAAAGCATAATATCGATATCGCTGTAGACACAGAGCTGTTCTCGACCATAGCTTCCAAGTGCGATAACGGTTATGGGGATATAGTTACTCATAGGTAGATACTGTCCAAAATGTTTTCGTAAAAGATATTTGTAAATAACCTTTATAAAAGCATCGATTTGTTTCGTGTGTTTTACAAAAAAGTCTTTCCCACTAGATCCCTTAAAAATTTTATCTAGAGAATTTAAATACTCTTTGATTTCTTTTTTAATTACAATAGCAATTTGAAAATCAGGTACTTTTTGCTCGATTAATTCTTCAATTTTTATGTTTAAATTTGTCATGGTTAATTATATCAGAAAAGTATTATGAGAACAAAATGGATTAAATTATTAAAAAATGTTATACTACTTTTAGTATAAATAAATACTAATAATTATTATCTAGGAATGAAAATGAATATGGTTATGAATGATGAAGAGAAAAACTATTTTAATCGACAGATACAATTGTGGGGTGAAGAAACACAAGAGTCTTTAAAAACAAAAAAGATTGCGATCATTGGTTCTGGTGGACTTGGGTGTAGTTTAGCTATTGCACTTGGAAGTAGTGGTATTGGTCAAATTGATCTTGTTGATTTTGATACTGTTGGCGTACACAATATCCATCGACAAATCGGTTTTAAAGTAGGCGATGTTGGGAAACCAAAATGTGAGGTTTTACGAGATTTAGTACTATCTAGAAACCCTTTTATTGAAGTAAATGCTTTGGATATGGATTTTGATACCTTTAGTCATACAGATGAAGATTATGATTTGATTTTAGATGGTACGGATAACTTACCCACTCGTGCTAAAATTAACGCTTTTTCTAAAAATAAAAATATCCCTTGGATATATGCAAGTGTTGAGTCTTTTCATGGTCAAGTATGTTTTTTCGAAAAGTCTGATTTTGAATCAGTTTTTAATGTGACAGACCATAAACCAGCAGGAATAGCAGCACCAATCGTGATACAAATTGCCTCTTTTCAGGCAAATATGGCCTTGAGATTTCTTGCAGGATTAAAGTTAAAAAAAGATCAACTTAATTACTTTTTCTTTAATGAAGAAGGAGAGTTTATTCACCAAAAATTTGCACTTCCACAGTAACTCGATTCCTTATTTTTATAATTGATTTTTAAGCATTTTTAGACTATAATAATCAAATTTACAATAAAAACAAGGAACTTTAATAATGCCAAAAAGAGAAGATATAAAGTCTATTTTACTTATAGGATCTGGTCCTATCGTTATCGGTCAAGCATGTGAGTTTGACTATTCTGGTACTCAAGCAACAAAAACACTTAAAGAATTAGGATATCGAGTAACTCTTATTAACTCAAATCCAGCTACGATTATGACTGATCCTGAATTTGCAGATAAAACATATATCGAGCCTATTACTGAAGAGATGATTTCAAAAATCATTGAGATCGAAAAAATAGATGCTATTTTACCTACAATGGGTGGACAAACAGCACTTAATGTTGCAACTTCTATGTATGATAAAGGGATGCTTGAAGGTATTGAGTTTTTAGGAGCTCATCCAGATGCTATTAAAAAAGGGGAAGATAGACACCTTTTCAACGAAGCGATGATAAAAATCGGTATGGATCTACCAAAAAGTGCCAATGCATATAATGTAGAAGAAGCGATGGAAAAAGCAAAAGAGATTGGTTTTCCTGTGATTTCAAGAGCTTCATTTACTCTAGCTGGTGGTGGTTCTGGTGTGGCATACAATATGGAAGAGTTTAAATCACTTGCACAAGAAGGTATCGATGCGAGTCCAATTAATGAGATTGAAATTATGGAATCAATGCTCGGTTGGAAAGAATATGAGATGGAAGTTATCAGAGACAATAAAGATAACTGTATCATCGTATGTTCTATAGAAAACTTAGATCCTATGGGTGTGCATACTGGAGATAGTATCACAGTTGCACCTGCACTAACTCTTACAGATAAAGAATACCAAAATATGAGAAATGCTTCTTTTGATATCCTAAGAGAGATTGGTGTCGATACTGGTGGATCAAATGTACAGTTTTCTATCTGTCCTAAAACAGGACGAATGATTGTTATTGAGATGAATCCACGAGTTTCACGATCTTCTGCATTGGCTTCTAAAGCAACTGGATATCCTATAGCAAAAGTAGCAACTCTTTTAGCTGTTGGTTTTACACTTGATGAAATCGAAAATGATATCACAGGTACAACTGCTTCTTTTGAACCAGTTATTGACTATGTTGTTACAAAGATTCCACGATTTACATTTGAAAAGTTTCCATTAGCAAACTCAACATTGAGTACTGGTATGAAATCTGTTGGTGAAGTGATGGCGATGGGCAGAACTTTTAAAGAATCTATGCAAAAAGCATTGTGTTCACTAGAAACTGGCTTAAGTGGATTCGATCCTATGAAAGGAACTTTGGATCTTATTAAAAAAGAGATTAGAAGACCAAATGAACATAGGATTTTATACCTTATGCAAGGATATAGAGAAGGTTTAACAAACGAAGAGTTATTTGAACTTTGTAATAT
>JBASAI010000321.1:0-3849 GCA_049650525.1 Arcobacteraceae bacterium | reverse complement strand
TGTATCATAAGAGTCTACTCTAAGGGATTGAGTAAGAATCAGTTTATCAAATCTGTTACTATTCGTGATAAAAAAAGCTTTATTTTTATAGTCATTTGTTATATCATCTGTTTCTTCAAACTTTTTATAATCAACTCCTAAAATAACAAATGAAGAATCATCTAAATAAGGGATATTCGTTTTGATACTTGCTTCATCAACTTTACCATCAAATTTTGCAGGATAAGAATCTTTAATATCTCGAAAAAAATCAGAACGATTTAATGAAATATTTGTGGTAGCCAGAGAATTTTTATTTTCAAATGAAAAACCACTTATTTTCGTTTTTGAAGTTGATTTTGACAATGAGTCATTTGGTGAATTATAACCATCGTACTCAACTTCACTATCAATAACAGTATGAGAAAAATCTATTTTATTGCTATCATCTATATTCACACCTGTTTTTAGAGAAAGTGTAGTATTTTCATAAGAATCATCTTCTAAACTATCAAGATCAATACCTCTTGGTGCTTGTGCAGAAAACCCATCACTAGTTACTCTTTGTGCATTGATCTTTGCATAGTAATTATCTGCTTTATATGAAAGTGAGGTTCCATATTTTTTAGTATTGAAGCTCCCATACTCAGCATTTAAAGTTCCTTGAAACCCTTCTTTTGCTGTTTTTGTAATGATATTGATCACCCCAGCACTTGCATCTGCTCCCCAAATACCACTTTGTGCACCTTTTATGATCTCAATTTGTTGTATATTATCCACCATAAGATTTTCAAATACAGCTCCACTCAATCCTGTAAGGTCATTGTATCTTATTCCATCTATAAGTACCAAAATCCTTTTTGAATCAAACCCTCTTAATTTTACCGATGTTGATTGTCCCATTCCTCCATTTGAAGTAAAGCTTATACCACTTACAAGGTTTAAAGCTTCGGCTACAGTTGTTACATGTTTTTGCTCAAGTTCTTCACCTGTGATCACTTCTACGCTTGAAGTTATATCTTTGATACTTTGCTCTGATTTTGTGGCACTTGATATTGTGATCGTTCCTAAATCTTCTTTTGCATAAAGATTTATCGTTGTAAGTAGACTAGCTACTAGACTTAGTTTTATTGTTTTAATTGGCATAATATTCCTATTTGATTTTAATTGTAATTTTTATAATGATTAGTAGTTAAAATTAGAATAGGGTGGAGATGTTTTGTATTCTTGATAAGCAAAGGCTCTTTTATGGTACTGAAAATTACTATCAATTTGTGATAGTTTATTTAAAGTTGAATACATAGCAATGATTGCTAATGAAAAGTATCGTTTACCATAGCCATTTAAGTGTCTCATAGCGCGGATTATATCTAAAAGTTATTAATTTATACAAATATTTAGATATAATCTAATTATGATAAATGAACACATAGAATTAGGTGTATTAAACACTTTAAAAATAAACAGAATAACAGAACCAGGTATTTACTTAGAAGCTTTAGATGAAGAGGTTGTTCTCTTACCAAATGCGTATGTAACAAATGAGATGCAAGTAGATGATGAAGTTGAAGTATTTGTATATACAGACAGCGAAGATAGACTCGTGAGTACCACTCAAACTCCTTATGGGATGAAAGATGAGTTTATGTTTACTCGTGTTGTTGATGTAGTGGATTTTGGAGCGTTTGTAGACTGGGGTTTACCAAAAGATCTATTTGTACCACGAAATAGACAAAAAAATCCTTTTAAAGAGGGACAAACAAGAATAGTAAGAATCATCGAAGATGATGAATCAGGACGACTTATTGGTGTGGAAAAAATCACATCATTTTTGAGTACAGATACAAAAGATCTTAGTATAAATCAAAAAGTTGATTTGTTAGTATTTGCCAAAACTCCGATGGGATACAAAACGATCATCGATGATACTTATGAAGGGATGATCTATAGCAATGAGATCTTTACAAGCATAGAAGCTGGAGATAAAATCACAGGATATATCAAGTATATTCGAGATGATGGAAAGATAGATATAACTTTACAACCAATAGGGCAAACATTTACAGATGATGTAAATACCAAAAAGATTTTAGATACGCTCAAGCAAAATCATAACAATCTTCCATACAATTATAAAACGGATTCTGAGATCATCAAAGAGATGTTTGAGATGAGTAAAAAAGCATACAAAAGAGCTTTGACAAAACTTGTTGGAGACAATCTTATCAAACTAGATGAAAATGGAATGGAGCTTATATAAATGGAAGACCTGATACGAGATTGGGGATATATTATCCTCTTTTTATACTCTTTTGGAGGTGGTTTTATAGCGTTAGTCGTAGCTGCAATATTAGCTTTTAGTGGTGAGCTCAATATTTATACGGTTATAGTTGTAGCAGGAGTTGCAAACTTTATCGGGGATCAGTTTTTGTTTACCCTTGCTCGGAAAAATAAAGCACAAGCAAAACAGATGATGCAAAAACACAGAAGAAAAATAGCTATGGCTCATCTTTTGATGAGAAAATATGGTTCATGGGTGATCTTTTTTCAAAAATATGTTTACGGTATCAAAACACTTATTCCACTAGCAATGGGTCTGACAAAATACGACTACAAAAAATTTATGTTTTTTAATGTATTTGCTACAGCACTTTGGGCTATATTTATAGGAACTGCTTCTTATATGATGGGTGATTTGGTCTATACTTACATCGAAGAGTTCAAATCGTACGGATTAGCATTAGTAGTGATCATATTATTTGGAATATTTTTACTTTTTAGAAAATATCGATAAGCTAGATAAAAATGATATAAAAAGGGAGATGATTTATTTCATCTCCCTTTTTTATTGTGGTATAAATCCTTTAATAAAACAAATCAGATAACTTCGATATAATCAGTCTAATTTTAAAATTAGGATGATAAATGCAAGTAGCACCCTCGATATTAAGTGCAGATTTTGGTATATTAAACGATGAGATAAAAGCGATTTGTGATGGTGGCTGTGATCTTGTGCATGTAGATGTGATGGATGGGCATTTTGTGCCAAACTTAACGATTGGACCTGTGGTTGTCTCTAGCGTTGCAAAAATAGCTACGAAGCCTTTGGATATACATCTTATGGTAGAAAACAATCCTTTTTTTGTAGATCTCTTTGCTCCACTGAAACCAGAGTATATCTCTTTTCACATAGAAGAGGAAAAACATCCTCATAGACTGATCCAAAAAATCAGAAGCTACGGAATCAAACCTGCGATTGTACTCAATCCTCATACTCGACCAGAAGATATAGAGTATCTTTTAGCTGATCTTGATATGGTTTTGTTGATGTCTGTAAATCCTGGATTTGGTGGACAAAAATTCATACAAAGTGTTGTACCAAAAGCAAAAAAACTCAAAGAGCTGATCAATAAGATCAATCCAAACTGTCTGATCGAAGTAGATGGTGGAGTAAATGATACAAACATCAAAGAGCTCAAAGAGGCTGGTGTGGATATCGTTGTCGCTGGTAGTTATGTGTATGGTGCAGATGATTATGCGCAAGCTATCAAAAGCTTACAGATATAAAAGTAGGGCTGTATGAGAGTAAAAATCTGTGGTATTACAAATCTAAAAGATGCATTTGATGCAATTGAAGCAGGGGCATCTGCTTTGGGATTTGTTTTTTATCCTAAAAGTGCTCGATATATTGATCCTATTGATGCAAAAAATATCATCAAAAAGCTTCCACCTTTTGTACAAAGTGTCGGACTTTTTGTAAAAGAAACTGCTCAAACAATCAACAAAATTGCAAACATAACCAAAATAGATTTCGCTCAAATACACTTTGAGGTAGATGATTCATTCTTTGATGAACTTGAAGTAAAAGCT
>JBASAI010000320.1:0-3181 GCA_049650525.1 Arcobacteraceae bacterium | reverse complement strand
GTTTTGAGTGACTATACGCTAGGATTTCTTGAAGCTATAGGAGAAAAAGGAAATATAAACAAAACATACAATGTACTTTTACATATTTTTGGATACTTCAAAAAACTGATAAATGCAGATGAAAAAGAGCATATTTTGACAGCCTGTCAAGAATACAAAGATGGAATTATTCCTCTTATTGCGGTTGTAAAACTACTCAATCTTTATGTAAAACGATTTGATGATAGCTATCTGAAAACACAAAAGTTTTTAAATCCATATCCAAAAGAGTTAGCCTTAAGAAGTGATATCAAAGCATATAAATGAAAAAACAAATAGTCTGGTTTAGACGAGATCTACGCATAAGCGATAGTGCAGTTTTGGCCTATGCTTCTGGTGAGATTTTACCTCTATTTATTTTTGATAAAAATATTTTAGATACTTTACCAGCAGATGATAAAAGAGTGACCTTTATCTATAATAGTGTCAAAAAACTAAAAATAGAACTTCAAGATATAGGATTGGATTTGAAAGTTTTTCATGGATATCCTGAAGATATTTTTAAAAATTTATTAAAAAAATATCCTTTTTTTGATGAAGTTATCTGTAGTTGTGATTTTGATAGTTATGCGATCAAGCGAGATCAAAAAATAGAATCATTACTCCCAATGAAAAGATTTTATGATAGTTTTTTGGTGCATCCTTCTCACACTCTCAAAGCTGATGATACTCCTTACAAAGTTTTCACCCCTTTTTATAAAAATCTTATGCCGCTTTGGGATTGTGACTTTATACATGAAGAACAAATAGCACCTGATCTACAACTTATAAAATATGATTTTCACGATATACCTTCGTTAGAATCAATCGGGTTCATAGAACAAAAACTTCCAAAACATCTTTTAAAAACTGGTGTTACCATACTCAAAGAGTTTATACCAAAACTTGATCGTTATCAAGAAGCAAGAGACTATTTTGCACTTGATGGGACATCAAATATAGCGACTCATTTACGCTTTGGACTTATCTCTGTCAAACAAGTTTTTAACACAATTAAAAAACATCCATATAGTGGATTTTATATCAGAGAGCTTTTTTGGAGAGAGTTTTACAACTCTATTTTATACTACTTTCCAAAGTCGGAATTTGAGAACTTTAAAGATAAAGATATCAAATGGAAACAAAACGAAGAGCATTTTCTTTTATGGTGCGAAGGTAAAACAGGCGTACCCATCATCGATGCAGCGATGCAAAAACTCAACGATACAGGGATGATGCATAATCGACTTCGGATGATCGTCTCATCATTTTTAACTAAAAATCTTTTTTTACCATGGATCTGGGGTGAGCAGTATTTTGCCCTCAAATTACTCGACTATGAAGCCTCTTCAAATGTTGGCTCATGGCAATGGAGTGCAAGTACAGGTGCTGATAGTGTTCCTTATTTTAGAGTTTTCAATCCATACACTCAAAGTGCAAAGTTTGATAAAGAGGGAATTTTTATCAAATCGGTTCTTAAAGAACTCAAAGATGTAGAGCCAAAACTGTTGCACAAAGAAAATGCACTCAGTGGAAATATTTTAGTAAATTATCCAAAGGCAATAGTAGATATCAAAAAATCTAGAAATTACGCTATTGATATATTTAAAATTTCATAAAGTAACATAATTAATGATTTTTACCTAAAAATTAAGTCCAATTTTTTTATTTAAGAGTATAATTGGTAAAAGGAGTTTCTACATGAAAATAGAGTATGCAGGTCCAAGACCTATGATCTCCCAACATGGAGTTCAATTTAAAGGGGGGAAAGAAGATAAATATGCTTACCTCATGATATCGATCCAAATATTACAAGCAATCGATAAAGACTATGAAGATCATAAATCATATAGCTATGACACGAAAACAAAAAGATTTTCAAATGAGGAGATTCATACTATTTTAGACTCATATTCTACGACACTTGAAAAAGATGTAGAAAAAGCAAAAAATTCTTACGCTTTAAAAATAGAAAAAGAGATAGAAAATGTTCAAGCACGAAAAAATCTAAAAGAATCTGAAAAAAAAGCATGGGTAAATAACCTAAATATCATGAAAAAGTATAGAATCCAACGAGCTGTAAATAAGATCTATTATATGCAAAGTATTGCATTGATCAAAGAGGTAATTTTAAGAGAAGGTATCAAAGAAATTGACACTCCTTTTTATGAAAAATACTGGCATGTATTACAAACGCTTCAAGGTGCGCTTGAAAAAGGAAGATATGCCAAGAATACTTCACTTCAAATAGTCCACAATGATGATCATGCAATGACAGCAAAACTTTTTATTAAAAGTTAGGTTACTCTATTTTTCACACACAAATCTATAATTTACATTGATTGATTGTATCAACAAGTTCTCTATGGGAGCTGTTACTGAAGTGTTCATATCTGACTCTGCTGCCATTGTTTTTCTTAAATAAGTTGTAGGGATAGATTGATTATAATTTAAAAAAGTTATTTCATCTACTGTACACTTTGAAAAATATTGGTCTAATTCCACTATATAATCTAATGAATACTCATAGCTAAGCTTTTCCAAATCTGAGGTTTTATCTTTTGCTACGATTTGAATCTGATTTTGTGTGAGTTCAATATCTTTGATCTTTTTTATATCATTGATAAGTTTTTCATAGCCATTTTTATTTTCAAAAGCACACTGAAAAAGTACTTCTCCTCTATATCCATCATCTATTCTTTGTGATTTTACATATTTGTAATTTGGATATACTCTATATTCTCCACCTTTACAAATACTTGATTTTTTTGCGAGTTCGATAGCATCTTTAAATCTATTTTCTATTTGATGGGAATTTTGTGCTTTTGTAGCAACCTTGAAACTTGTCTTAAAACTCTCTTGTTCACTATTTACTGTAAATATTTTGTGTTTATTGATCTCAACAGCACTAAGTGATGTTATCCCAAGTGCTAAAATAAGTGTTTGTTTCAATACTATTTTTTTCATAATTTTTATAAAATTTATAGATTCTTACTATAAACTTCTTTATCTCCTCTATTTTTCAATATAATATTTTTTTCAAATGTAAGTCCAGCTTTTCTGAGTAGTTTCTTTGAAATATCATCTTCTTTATTTATAAGAGCATACGCTTTATTTTGTCTAAGTCTTTTTTTCAAAAATATAATCTCTGATTGTATTACTT
>JBASAI010000319.1:0-2809 GCA_049650525.1 Arcobacteraceae bacterium | reverse complement strand
GTGCTCTTGCTGGTCTTGTATCTGTAACTGCTGCTCCTGATTCTGGTATGATGTATGCATTTGGTGTTGGTATTGTTGGTGCTATCTTAGTTGTTCTTGCTGTTCCAATGTGGGATAAAATGAAAATTGATGATCCTGTTGGTGCTTTATCAGTGCATTTAGTTGCTGGTATCTGGGGAACATTAGCTGTAGGTTTATTTACAGAAACAAGTACTTTTATGGCACAACTTAAAGGTGTAGTTGTTATCGGAGCATTTGTATTTATCTCAGCATTCATAGTATGGAAAATACTTGATATGATCGTAGGATTACGAGTTGATGAAGAAACAGAGATTCAAGGTTTAGATATACATGAAACTGGATTAGAATGTTATCCAGAATTTAAAAAAGCTTAAAATAAAAAAGTATAGGAGAATAAAATGAAAAAAATTGAAGCAATTATTAAACCGTTTAAATTAGAAGATGTAAAAGATGCCTTAACAGATGCTGGTATCACAGGTATGACTGTAACTGATGTAAAAGGTTACGGACGGCAACAAGGTCACTCTGAATTATACAGAGGGGCTGAGTATATAGTAGATTTTTTAGCAAAAGTAAAAATAGAATTAGCTGTAAATGATGAAGATGTAGAAAGTATAGTAAAACTGATCACAGATGCTGCAAGAACAGGTAAAATTGGTGATGGTAAGATATTTGTTACATCAATCGAAGAGATCATCAGAATAAGAACTGGTGAAACAGGAAGCGAAGCTGTATAAGTTTTCTTTCTAACATTATAATCTAATTAAATTCTAAAAACTCCTCAAGTAACAACTTGGGGAGTTTTTTTATGTCAATAAAAAATAATTAGAAACATTAAATGAATATAGTTTTTGAAAATACATATTAAGAATAAAACAGTATAATAATTATGTTAATAAGAATCAAAATTAAAGATTTGGTCGGAAATGAATAACTATATACCTCCATAGACCATAACCTCAAAAATATTAAAACTCTCTACACAAATAAGTGAAGAAATTACAAAATTATAGTTCACACAGTCCTCAAAAGTAAATCCAATGCTAAGAAAAAAGAACCGTATCAAAACATTGGCAGGTACTTTAGAAATAGAAGGGAACTTTATAGGTGAAGAAAAGATCACTTCTTCCAATAGAAAGTATCATAAGAGATCACCAAGAAGAGTACTATAAAGCTATAGAAAATTCTACTACTCAAGGTGAAAGTACTTTATTTTGTGAATTTATGCTTGAGATGATATTGAAATCAATGCAAAATAGTATAAATGAAAATGTGCCTAATGATGTCCCTAAAAATGTCCCATTAAAAAGACTTGATAATATAATCGAATTAATGACCCAAAATAAAGATATCACGATAGTTGAACTTGCAAAATTATTAGAAGTAACAGACAAAACTATCAAAAGAGATATAAGCAAACTAAAAGAACAAAATAGACTCATAAGAGTTGGTAGTCTTAAATCAGGACATTGGAAAATCTTGAACTCAATAGAATTTGACTAATAAAATAAGATGATAGATATTTCTATTAGTATCTTATTATCAATTTTATGTTAAAATCTAAATATGAAAATAATAAACACAAAAGATAAAAACTTTGCTGAAGAGTTTACAAATATTTTAGGTCGTGCTAAAGTTGATATCAAAAAGGTATCTGGAATCGTAAATGGTATCATTGATGATATTGTTGAAAATGGAAACAAAGCGGTAAAAGAGCATATAGCCAAGTTTGATAACTGGACTGCAGCTTCTGATGCTGATCTTTTTATCGATGTAAAAGATATGGAAAATGCATATAACAATATCGATGAAAATCTACGATCTTCACTGCACTTAGCATATGACAGAATCAAAAAATATCACCAAAAACAACTTCCAAAATCATGGATGGACTATGAAGAAAATGGAACTATTTTAGGTCAAAAAGTTACAGCTGTGGATAGAGCTGGATTGTATATCCCTGGTGGGAAAGCTGCGTATCCTAGTAGTTTACTTATGAATGCAATTCCTGCTATTGTAGCTGGAGTTGAGGAGATCGTAGTATGTACTCCAACACCTGATAATGAACCAAATGAGCTGCTTCTTGCAGCGTGTCACTTATGTGGTATAAAAACAGTTATGAAAGTAGGTGGTGCATCAGCTATCGCTGCTATGGCGTATGGAACTGAAACTTTAAAAAAAGTGGATGTAATCACAGGTCCTGGTAATATTTTTGTAGCAACTGCTAAAAAGCTTGTATTTGGTGAAGTAAATATCGATATGATCGCAGGTCCAAGTGAGATAGGTATCTTAGCAGATGAAACTGCTAAGCCAAAATACTTAGCTATCGATCTACTTTCACAAGCAGAACATGATGAGATGGCGAGTTCGATTATGATCACAACTTGTGATGAAATAGCAACAGCTACAAGTACTGAAGTGGATAACTATCTAAAAGTATTAAGTAGAAATGAGATAGCTCAAAAATCTATTGATGAAAGAGGGTGTATCATCGTTGCATCATCTATGACTGAAGCGATTGATTTGATGAATGAAATAGCACCTGAACATTTAGAGGTGATGACAAAATCACCTTTTGAGTTACTTCCTCAGATCAAACACGCAGGAGCTATCTTCTTAGGTGAAAATACACCTGAGCCTATAGGGGACTATATCGCTGGTCCAAATCATACACTCCCAACAGGTGGAACTGCAAAATTTTATAGTCCTTTAAATGTAGAAGATTTTATGAAAAAAAGTTCTATCATCAGTTTTAGTCAAAATGCTATCAACGAAATAGGGGAGGCGT